>JANNJX010000040.1:0-1872 GCA_031396005.1 Burkholderiales bacterium | reverse complement strand
CCGGCCAGCGCCCACAGCTCTTCGAACAGGTGCGGCACGGTGACGATGGTCGGCCCGGCATCGAAGGTGTAGCCGCCTTCGCGGTGCACATAGGCGCGGCCGCCGGGCGCGTCGAGCTTTTCCAGCACCTGCACGCGCCAGCCTTTGCAGGCCAGGCGCACCGCGGCAGCCAGGCCGCCGAAGCCGGCGCCGATGACGATGGCGGTCGGTGCGCCGTCGCGGGCGAGAAGCAGTTCGGGGCTGTCGGGTTTCATGGTGCGGGTGTGGCCGGTCGCAAAGCCCAGCGCCACAACAACGTGGGTGGCAACGGGGTGACCAGCAACAGATGTTCGATCAGCGCCAGCACCAGCATCGAGGCCACGAGCAGCAGGCCGGTGCGCGCGGCGCCGGAAGCATCGATGGCCGAGGCGATCAACGCCACGGCGACCACCGTGCCGGCGAGCACCGACAGCGGCAGCAGCGCATTGATCTTGCGGCGGCGGAAGTAGCTGGCGAGGTACAGCAGGTGCGGCGGCAGGAACTCTTCGCCGCGGTTGCGCACGCCGAGGAACAGATTGAACTTGGCCGACAGGCGCATCACCCACAGTAGCGCGAAGGTCCACGTCGCCACCTGATTGGCGCCGCCCCAGGTCAGCGCCGCGATGGTCAGGCCCATGCCGATGATGGCGAGCTCATGCCAGAGGATGGTTTGCACTGCCTCGTTGAAACGCGTCGGCCCATGCAGCGGCGCGCTGCACGCGTCCTTGCGCGGCCCGGTCAGCCAGCCGGTGAGAAAGGCCAGTTCGTGCCAGCCCCAGACCAGCACCGCACAGCTGAACGCGGCATACGCGCCGGCGAGGCCGGTGTTGTCGGCGCTCTTGGCAATGCAGACCAACGCGCCGACAGCGATCGCCGTCGAGATCGCCAGGCTCCAGCGGTGCGTGCTGCGCGGCATGCCGTCGAGCAGCATGACGACGCCGGTGCCCAGCCACCAGACGGCGATGGCGAAGAGAGGGGGTAGGGCGTAGTCCATCAACCGCTCTTCACCACGCCGGCGCGACGCGCATCTGCACCGGCAGGTCATGCCGATGAACCGGATGCAGGTACAGCTTGGCGAAGGTCGTCACGCCGACCAGCGCCCAGCCGGCGCGCTTGACCCAGCCGACGACACCGCCCTGCGCCTTCGCTCGCGTGATGCCGTCGCTGGCTTCGAGCAAACGACGCAGGCCGGCGCGGAATTTTTCGTTGTTGGTGTCGAGCGAGATCGGGAAGACCTGCTTGCTGATCTCGGTCGTGATGTCGAACACCGTGTAGTCGTACTGATCGGGATCGATGCCCATCGCCACGTGCAGCATCGGCCGCGTGTGATCGCGCACGAACATCGTTGCGTACACGGCGAGCAGGAAGAAGCGCACCCACAGCAGGTTGGCGCCGGAAAGCAGCTTCGGATTCGCGCGCATGATCAGCGCGAACGATTCGCCGTGGCGGAATTCGTCGTTGCACCAGCGCAGGAACCACTTGAAGATCGGGTGGAAGCGCTTTTCCGGGTGGCGCTCCAACTGGCGAAAGATCGTGATGTAGCGCGCGTAGCCGATCTTCTCGGACAGGTAGGTCGCGTAGAAGATGTACTTGGGCTTGAAGAAGGTGTACTTCTTGGTGGACTTGAGATTGGCCAGGTCCACACCCAGGCCGTAGTCGCGCAGGCTGGCGTTGATGAAGTTGGCATGGCGCGATTCGTCGCGCGTCATGTAGGTCATCAACTGCTTGATGTCCGGGTTGCTGACGTTCTTGCGGATCTCGTTGTAGAGCACGCAGCCTGAGTATTCGCTGGTGATCGAGCTGACGAGGAAGTCGAGGAATTCCTGGCGCAGCTCCGGCGTCATCTCGTGGATC
>JANNJX010000033.1:0-8393 GCA_031396005.1 Burkholderiales bacterium | reverse complement strand
GGCCTTGGCCGGCAGCGGCACGTACTTCACCTCGGACACCAGCTTGGGCGCGTTCTTCATGTAGTACTCGGCAAACGCCCTGATCTCGGGTTTGGCCAACGACTTGGCGTTGACGTAGATGAAGATCGGGCGCGACAGCGGCTGGTAGCTGCCGTTGAGCACGTTGGCGGCGCTCGCCTCGACCGCCTTGCCACCTTTCCAGCTGACAGGCAGGCCCTTTAGTTTGTCCTTGTTCTCCTCGTAGTAGGCAAAGCCGAAAAAGCCCAGCGCGTTCTTGCTGCGGCTGACGCCCTGCACGATCACGTTGTCGTCTTCGCTGGCGGTGAAGTCGCCGCGGCTGGATTTGCTCTTGCCGGTGACGGCCTCGGTGAAGTAGTCGAAGGTGCCCGAATCGGCACCGGCACCGAACAACTGCAGCGGCGCATCGGGAAACGCCGGGTTGGCGTCATTCCACTTCATGACCTTGCCCTGGGCCGCCGGCTCCCACATCTTCTTCAGGTCGTCGATCGAGATTTCCTTCAGCGGGTTGTCCTTGTGCACCACCACCGTCAGGGCATCGAAGGCCACCGGCAGTTCGATGTACTGAACGCCCGCAGCCTTGCAGTCCTTCATCTCGGCGGCCAGGATCGGGCGCGACGCATTCTGGACGTCGGTTTCGCCGCGGCAGAACTTCTTGAAGCCGCCACCGGTACCGCTGATGCCGACCGTGACCTTCAGATTCTTGTTGGCTTTCTGGAATTCCTCGGCCACGGCTTCCGTGACCGGGAAGACGGTGCTGGAGCCGTCGACCTTGACCGACTGGGCCAGCGCGACGGGGCCGAGGATGGCCGCAGCAGCGGCGACGGAAACGATACGAAGAGCGTGGGACATGAAATTCCTTTCAGAGTGGGCGAAGCACACACAAAGGACTGTAGGCACGCCCGATGACAGTTCTGTGACGTTAGGGCAGCAACTCCATGACAGGCTTCAGCCCGCCTAGACCTTGCATTTGTCGGCTTCCACCTTGCCTTTGTGCCAGAGCGTGGCCGCCGATGCGGCCGGCAGCGCGAGCTTGTAGTCCTCGCCGGCGTAGGCGCCATCGGCTTGGAGGCTGAGTTCGGAGGCGCCGTGCAGCGCGCGCACGCGCGCCGATTTGCCGTCTTCGGCCATGCGCACCGCGAAAGTCTTGCCCCCCTCGCAGGTCAGGCGCGCGAACTCACCCGGCTTGACGCCGGGCGGCAGTTGCGGGCTGGAGGCGCAGGCGGCGAGCACAGCCGCTGCGGCCAAAGGGGCCAGGAGAAGGAGCAAACGCGCAGTCATGTCACCTCCGTTGAAACAGGAGCACCAGTCTGCTGAACAGGCATGACAGGCGCGTGACATGGGCACGGCGCACCGCAGCGGCGCACCTGTCACGCCGCTGCCATTTCCGGCTTGCACCATCGTGCGATGCGAAGCGCCAGTCCGTGCCACATCGCGGTCCTCATGCTGGCCTGCGGAGTCACGGCGGCCCAGGCGCAGGACGCCGGGCGTGGCAATGCGCTGTACCGCACGCTGCCCGGCAGCCCGGCGGCGGGCTCGTGCATCAGTTGCCACGGCGAGCCGGTCAACAACCGCAACGGCGTGCTGCGCGGCGCCGCGGGTGGCCCCGTGATCGCGCGCACGATCAGCGCCGTCGGGGCGATGGGCTACCTGCACCGATACCTCGGCGATGCCGACCTGGCCGACATCGCGGCTTACCTCGCCACCGTGGTGCCGGCCGGGCCGGTCGATGCCCTGCCCGACCTGTCGCCGACGGCCGATCACTTCGGCGCCCAGACGATAGGCACGCAATCCGGCGAGCGCACGCTGCTGCTGCGCAACCGCCTGCCGCGCGGCGAGCTCAGCATCGGCGCCGTGATCAGCGCCGACATCGATCAGTTTCCCCTGCGCCACGATTGCCCGTTGGCACTGCCGCCGCTCGGGCAATGCAGCATCCACGTCGGCTTCCGCCCGGCGACGCCGGGCGCGATCGGCACGACCTTCAACGTCGTCGACAGCGGTGGTCAGTTGCTGCGCAGCGGCGCCGTGTCGGGGCTCGGCGTCACCGGGCCGCCGGCTGCGCTGACCTGGCGCGAGCCTCCCGACCTGCTGTTCGGCAACGTCGCGCTCGGGCAGACCGTGCTGCGCACGGCGCTGCTGGTCAATGCGTCGGCGCTGCCGGCGCAGGTCGCACGGCTGCGCGTGACCGGGCCGAACGCGTCGCGCTTCGTCCTCGAATCGGATTGCCCCGCCGGCAGCCGCATCGAGGCGGGCGCGGGTTGCGAGCTGCGGCTGCGCTTCGCACCGCAGGTCGCGGGTCTGGTCGAGGGCTGGATCGAGATCGAGTCCGACGCCAGCAATGCGCCGCTGGCGCGGGTGTCGGCCAGCGGCGTGACGGCAGCCGCCGACGTGCCCGAAGTGCAAACGCCGCCAGCCGGGGGCGGCGGCGGCGCGATGCCGGCGTGGTGGACCACGCTGCTCGCCGCCGCAGCGTTGGCACTGCGGCGGCGTTCCCCACGCGTCAGGTGCCGACGCGTCCGCCGTCGTTCTTGGTGATCATCACGGTCGCCGAGCGCGGGCGCGCCGTGGCGCCGCCCACACCGTAGCCCGCGTTGCCCGGCCAGTGGCTGGTGTACTTGGTCGGGTCCGCAATGTCGGCGAATGCCGTCTCTTCACCCGGATGCTGCACGTTGACGAACACCACCTTGCCGTCCGGCGTTTCGCACAGACCGGTGATCTCCTGATCGACCGGGCCGACGAGGAAGCGCTTGAGCGTGCTCGCCGTGGGCTTCTTGCCGATGCGTGTGGTGACGCTGCCGTTGCTGCCATAGTTCAGCGTCAGCGCTTCGCCATCGCCCACCGTGCCGGGCACGGCGGCGAGCATCATGCAGTTGGTGATGTCGGTGTACGCGCCGTCGTCGGTCTGCACCCAGCACAGTCCCGTGCTCGGCGTGAAGACCAGGCCATCCGGGCTCGACAGGTCCTGCTCTTGCGTCAGGCCCGACAGGTTGATGATGCCGCTGGGCGCGCCAGCCTCCGCGCCGAACAGGTAGATATCCCAGGTGAAGGCGGTGGCGCCGGGCTCGTCGCCGTTTTCCTTCATGCGCACGATGTGGCCGTTCGGGTTGCCCGACTGCACGGTCGCGGCGCCGCGGATGTCGGTGTAGACGCGCGGGTTGGCGGGGTCCGGGTTGAGCTGCGATCCCGTCACCGCGCCGAGACGGCGGTTGCTGTTGTTGGTCAGCGTGAAGTAGACCTCGCCGGTGGTCGGGTTGACGCCGCACCACTCGGGCCGGTCCATCTTGGTCGCACCGACCGCGTCGCCGGCGATGCGCGAATGCAGCGCCACGTCGCCCTCGTCGGCGAAAGCATAGCTCGCGTAGCCGGCCACCGTGCCATTGGCCAGGCTCAACTCCAGCCACTGGCCGGTGCCGTCGGCGTTGAACTTCGCGGCGTAGAGCTTGCCGGCGTCGAGGTACTTGTCGCCGGTGGCCACGCGGTCGCTCGCGGTGGCGTCGGCCGCCGTCCAATTCTGCGTCGAGACGAACTTGTAGATGTACTCGTTGCGCGAATCGTCACCCATGTAGACCGCCAACGGCTTGCCGGCCACCGGCTTGCCGAAGGCCGCGCTCTCGTGCGCCATGCGTCCCAACGACGTGCGCTTCTTGACCACCGAGGTCGGGTTGTAGGGATCGATCTCGGTCATGAAGCCCTGGCCGTTGACCTCGTGGCGGTAGTCGTCGCTGCCGCTGCTCGAGGCGCCGGTGACGCTGGTGTTCCAGCGCGCGTATTTGTCGGCAGCGCCGGCGGTTTCCCAGCCGTAGCGGCTGGCGGCCGCGGCCGTGGCGGTGACGCTGCGGCCATAGCGCGCCAACGCGATGTTGGCCTTGGCGCTGCGCAGCGCGGTGTCGTTGGCGGCGCGGAAGAAATAACCGACCCAGTTCTCCTCGCCGGTCAGCAGCGTGCCCCAGGGCGTCTTGCCGGTGCCGCAGTTGTTGACGGTGCCGCGGGTCCTGGTGCCGTCGGGGGAAAACGCCGTCACCAACAGAGCGTTGCCGCGCGCCGTGCCCGAGAGTTCGATCTCGGTCGCAGCCGTGATGCGGCGGTTGAAGGTCGAGCCCTGCACATAGGCGAACGTGCCGGCGGTCTTGGCGAACTCGACGATCGCGACGCCATGTGCGTCGATTTCGATGTCGGCCTCCGATGCCGGGCGCGGGTTCGGCGACGGCCCGTTGGCGTGCAGGAAGAGTTGGTTGATGTACTCGTGGTTGATGCCGAGCAACGCGCGGTCGCTGTTGCTCGCATCGGGTGCGCCGCTCGCCGACAGGCCGAAGTACTCCATGCCGTCGTGGTTGTCGCCGCTGCGCCGGTCGTAACCGCTGTCGCTGCCGTTGTTCGACGCGGCGGCCAGGCCCGCCGTCAGCGGATCGCCGACGGCGAAGACCGCGGCGGCGGTGTAGCCGACAGGCACCAGCATCGTGTCTGCGGTGGACTTGGCGACGGCCGCGAAGCCGAGCAGCGTCTCGGTCGGTGCGGGTGCGGGTGCGACCGGATCGTCGTCATCGTCGCTGCCGCCGCAGGCCGCGAGGCCGACGCCGCCGAACAGCGCCGTGGCCATCGCGCCGACACCGCCGCGCAGCATGCTGCGACGGTTCAGGCGCGCCTGGACAACGGCGTCGAACGTCGGGTTGAGAGAGCGATTCGAGTCTTCTTCGTCATCGTGTTGGCGGGAGAAGACGAGGTCGCGCGGATGATTCATGCCTGGGAACTCCTTGGTTGAAAGCGCGGGCAGTCTGGAAGGCGTTTGTGACCGCGCGATGAAGAACCGATGTCAGTTGATCGACGAAGCACAGCGCTCATTTCATCGCAACGTCATGTTCACGCCGCACAGTGCCTGCATCGAACATCACCGGACGCTCAGCGATGCAACACCTCCTGTCGTCACCCACCGCCGCGCGCTGGCTTGCGCCGCAAGCCAAGGACACCCACGCCGGCCTTCGCGTCGAATGGGCGCAATCGCTGGCCGACGTGCGCGCTGCGCAGCGCTTGCGCTACCGTGTCTTCGTCGAAGAAGGCGGCGCGTTGCTGGCCAGCACGGTGCTCCACCACGAGCTCGATGCGTTCGATCCGTGGTGCGAGCATTTGCTGGTGCGCCGTCAGAGCGATGGCGAAGTCGTCGGCACCTACCGCGTGCTGACGCCGCAGAAGGCGCAACTCAACGGCGGCCTCTACGCCGATGCCGCGTTCGACCTGGCGCCGCTGTGGGCGCTGCGGCCGCGATTGATGGAGCTCGGTCGGGCCTGCGTGCACCCAGCGCACCGCACAGGCGGCGTCATCCTGGCGCTGTGGCGGGCCCTTGCGCAGTTGATGCAGCAACGCGGCCTGGAGACGATGATCGGCTGCGCCAGCGTGCCGATGCGCGACGGTGGTCATGCCGCGGCCAGCCTGTGGCAGCGCTTGAGCATGACCCACCTCGCAGCGCCCGAACTGCAGGTGCGTCCGCGCTTGCCGCTGCCGGTCGAGCACCTCGAGCGCACGCTCGACGTCAAGCCGCCGCCGCTGATCAAGGGCTACCTGCGCCTGGGCGCCAAGCTGCTCGGCCCGCCGTCGTGGGACCCGGACTTCCAGACGGCGGACTTGCCGATGATGGTCAGCCTGGCCGAACTGCCGGCGCGCTACCGGCGGCACTTTCTGGCCGAGCGCTGATCGCCGTTCAGCGCGCTACACGCAGGCTGCCGCGATGCGCTCGGCTGCGCTCCTGGCCTGCACCGCGTCACGCGCTTCGACCATCACGCGCAGCAGCGGCTCGGTGCCCGAGGCGCGGATCAGCACGCGGCCGCTGCCTGCGAGCTCGCGCTCCACCGTGGCCTGCGCATCCTTCAAGCGCGGGTTGTGCTGCCAATCGCTGCCGGCGGCGATGCGCACGTTGATCAGCGTTTGCGGAAACAGCGTCATGCCGCCCAGCAGCGCCGACAGCGGCTTGCCGCTGCGCCGCACGGCTTCCAAGACCAGCAACGCGCTGACGATGCCGTCGCCGGTGGTGTGCTTGTCGAGCGCGAGCAAATGGCCCGAGCCCTCGCCGCCCAATTGCCAGCGCCGCGCGCCGAGTTCTTCGAGCACGTAGCGGTCGCCGACCTTGGCGCGCACGAAGGGTACGCCCATCGCCTTGAACGCCACTTCGACCGACATGTTGGTCATCAGCGTGCCGACAGCGCCGGCCACCTTCTCGCCGCGGCTCAAGCGGTCGGCCACCATCAGGTACAGCAGCTCGTCGCCGTTGAACAGGCGGCCCGTGGCATCGACCATCTGCAAGCGGTCGGCGTCGCCGTCGAGTGCGATGCCGTAGTCGGCCTGATGCTCGGCGACGGCGGCGAGCAGCGCCTTCGGCGACGTGGCGCCAAAGCCGTCGTTGATGTTGGTGCCGTCGGGCGCACAGCCGATGCGCACCACCTCGGCGCCGAGCTCGTGAAAGACGTTCGGCGCGACCTGGTACGCCGCGCCATGCGCCGCATCGACAACGAGCTTCATGCCCTTCAACGACAGCTCGGTGTCGAACGTGCTCTTGCAGAACTCGACATAGCGCCCGCCGGCATCGTCGAGCCGCCGCGCGCGGCCAAGTCCGGCCGAGTCGACCCAGGCCGGCGTCTCTTCGAGCGCCGCCTCCACCGCCAGCTCCCACGCATCGGGCAGCTTGGCGCCGGCAGCGGAGAAGAACTTGATGCCGTTGTCGGGAAAGGCGTTGTGCGAGGCGCTGATGACAACGCCGAGCTCCAGGCGCAGCGCGCGCGTCAGGTAGGCCACGCCGGGCGTCGGCAGCGGCCCGGACAGGAGCACATCGACGCCGGCCGAAGCGAAGCCGGCTTCGAGCGCCGATTCGATCATGTAGCCCGAGATGCGCGTGTCCTTGCCGATCAACACCGTCGGCCTCGGCGTCTCGCGCTTTAACACGCGGCCGACGGCGTGACCGAGACTCAGCATGAAATCCGGCGTGATCGGGCTCTGACCAACGGTGCCGCGGATGCCGTCGGTGCCGAAGAAGCGTCTGCTCATGGTGTCTGTCCCTCTGGCCTGATCGTCGCACACCAGACTTTCACCGCATCGACGGTCGCTGCGACATCGTGCACGCGCAGGATGCCCGCGCCGCGCTCGATGGCCATCACCGCCGCCGCCACGCTGGCGTGCAGGCGCTGATCGACCGCGCGGCCGGTGACGACGCCGAGCGTGGATTTGCGCGACCAGCCGACCAGCAGCGGCGAGCCCAGGCCCACCAGCTCGCGCTGCCGCGCCAGCAGCGCCAGGTTGTGCGCGGTGGTCTTGCCGAAGCCGATGCCCGGGTCGAGGACGATGCGGTCGAAAGCGATGCCGGCAACGAGCGCGGCGTCGCGGCGGTGGGCGAGGAAGGCCGCCACGTCCTGCACCACGTCACCGTACTGCGGCGCGGCCTGCATCGTGCCCGGCTCGCCTTGCATGTGCATCAGGCACACGCCAGCGCTCGGGTGCGCTGCCACGGCCTCGAGCGCGCCGGGCCGCAGCTGGGCGCGCACGTCGTTGACGATGTCGACGCCGAGGTCGAGCGCGGCGCGCATCAGCGCCGGCTGGCTCGTGTCCACGGACACCGGCACGCCGAGCGTCAGCGCGTGGCGCAGCACCGGCAGCACACGCGCCAGCTCCTCGTCGGCACCCGGCGTGCGCGCGCCGGGGCGTGTCGACTCGCCGCCGATGTCGAGCAGGTCGGCGCCCTCGCCGACGAGCTGCTCGCAATGGGCGATCGCGTCGCGCTCGCTCGCGAACTGCCCGCCGTCGGAGAACGAATCCGGCGTCACGTTGACGATGCCCATCACCCGAGGCAACGTCAAGTCGATTTTGAAGCGCGAGGTGCGCCAACGAAGAACGGGGCCGAAGCCCCGTTGCAAGTGGTTCAACGCGCAGGCCTCACGCCGGCCGCGTGGCTGCCTCGCCGCCGACGGCCGGCGCGGTGCCGCTGCCGCCACCGGAAGACGTGGGCGCACTCCAATCCTTCGGCGCCCGCGGCGGACGGCCTTGCATGATGTCCTCGATCTGCTCACCGTCGATGGTTTCCCATTCGAGCAGCGCCTTGGCCATGGTGTGCATCTTGTCCTGGTTGTCTTCGATCAGCTTGCGCGCGATGCCGTACTGCTCGTCGATGATGCGCCGCACTTCGCCGTCGACCTTGCGCATCGTCTCTTCGGAGATGTTGGTCGTCTTCGTCACCGAGCGGCCGAGGAAGACCTCGCCTTCGTTCTCGGCATAGACCATCGGGCCCAGCGCATCGCTCATGCCGTAGCGCATCACCATGTCGCGCGCCATGTGCGTCGCGCGCTCGAAGTCGTTCGACGCGCCGGTGGTCATCTGGCCCATGAAGACTTCTTCGGCGA
>JANNJX010000007.1:0-8667 GCA_031396005.1 Burkholderiales bacterium | reverse complement strand
GCGGCTACGGTGGCACCGTGCGCTCGCGCACGAAGCGCGCGAAGTCCGCAGCCGGCAGCGGCCGCGCCAGCAGATAGCCCTGCATCGCATTGCAGCCGCGCTCGCGCAGGAAGGCCAGCTGTTCCTCGGTCTCCACGCCTTCGGCCACGGTTCGCATGCCCAGACTCGCCGCCATGCGGATGATCGCTTCGACGATCGCGCGGTCGCAGACGCCACGTCCGATGTCACGCACGAAGCTGCGGTCGATCTTCAGCTTGCCGACCGGAAAGTTCTTCAGCGAGGCGAGTGACGAGTAGCCGGTGCCGAAGTCGTCGATCGCCAGCTCGGTGCCGTTTTCGTAGAGCGTGTTCATGATGGCGATGGCAGCCTGCGGGTCCTGCATGGCGGCGCCCTCGGTGAGTTCGACTTCGAGCCGGTCCATGCCCAGGCCGGCGCCGTCGAGCACGCGGCGCACCAGCGCCGGCAGGTCGGCCTGGCGAAATTGCACCGACGACACATTCACCGCCACGGTCAGCGGCGGCAGGCCCTCGCGATCCCAGGCCGCGAGTTGTCGCGCCGTCTCGCGCAAGACCCATTCGCCGATCGGCAGGATCAGGCCGGTGGATTCAGCGATCGGGATGAACTCGGCCGGCGAG
Organism: Burkholderiales bacterium; assembly: GCA_031396005.1. GTDB lineage: Bacteria > Pseudomonadota > Gammaproteobacteria > Burkholderiales > Burkholderiaceae_C > CADEEN01. The sequence continues at coordinate 8,032 of JANNJX010000007.1, read as the reverse complement.
ACGTTGCCGAAGTCGGCGTGCTGCCAGCGCAGCAGCGCCTCGGCGCCGACGATGCGGCCGCTGGCCAGATCCATCTGCGGCTGGTAGGCGAGCGAGAGCTGGTTGCGCTCGATGGCGCGGCGCAGCGCGTTGGACAACAGCAGCGTGCGGTCGGATTGCGCCTGCAGCTCGGCGGTGTAGAAGCGCCAGGTGTTGCGGCCTTCGGCCTTGGCGCGGTACATCGCCGTGTCGGCGGCGCGCTGCAACGCGTCGAGGTCCGCGCCGTCGCGCGGCGCCAGCGCAATGCCGATCGACGGCGTTACCGTCAACTCGTGCGCCTCGACGTGAAAGGGCACCTGCGCCGCAGCCAGCACCTTGCTCGCCAACTCGGCGGCGCCGGCGGCATCGGTCTGCGGCAACAGCAGCACGAACTCGTCGCCACCCAGGCGCGACACCGTGTCCTGCGCACGCACGACGCCGCGCAATCGCTCGGCCAGCTCCCTCAGCACGGCGTCGCCGACGCGGTGGCCGAGGCCATCGTTGACGGTCTTGAAGTGGTCGAGGTCCAGGAACACGACCGCCAGCGGCTGGCCCTGGCGCCGTGCTGCCGCCAGCGCCTGCTGTGCGCGCTCCTCGAGCAGCGCACGGTTGGGCAGGCCGGTCAGCACGTCGTAGTGCGCCAGGCGGTTGAGCGCTTCGGTGCGCTCCTGCACCTGGCGCTCCAGATCGGCTTGCGTCTCGCGCAGCGCGCGCTCGGCGGCCTTGCGCGCAGTGATGTCCAGCGTGATCCAGATCGAGCCGAGCTCGGGCTGCGCCGCATCGAGCGCCTTGGCGCGGATCTCGCACTCGATGGCGTGGCCGTCGCGATGGCGCAGCACCATCTCGCCTTCGAAGGCGCCGCCCTGGCGAAACGGCGCGTAGCAGCGCTGGCCCGCAGCCTGCCACTCGGCATCGCTGCCGTACCACTCGCGCGACGAGCGCCCGGAGAGTTCACCCGGCTCCCAGCCCAGCAGTTGCTCGAAGGCGCGGTTGCACTGCGTGACGGTGCGCTCGCGCAGGAAGCACACGCCGACGAGCACGTTGTCGAGGATCAGGTGGTGCTGCTCGCGCACGCTGGCCAGCGTGGCCTCGGCCGACTTGCGGGCGTCGATGTCGTCGATGATCCAGACCGAACCGCGCGCCGCGTCCGCCGGGTCGAGCAGCGTGCCGGTCAACCGCGCCCAAAATGTCTGGCCATTGCGGCGGCGCTGCGGCAGCTCGATCTTGAACGGCCGGCCCTCGGCCATCACCGGGTACGACATCGCGCCCAGCGCATTGAAGTCGTCGGCGTTGGCGTAGAGGTCGCGCGTGAACGAACCCAGCACCTGCGCCGGCTCGTCGAATCCGTAGAGCTCGGCGAAGTACTGGTTGCAACTCGTGATGCGGCGCTGCTGGATGAGCGCGATGCCCAGCCCGGCCTGCTCGAGCATGCGCAGCGGACCCGGCGCCTCTTCGGCAGCGGCGAGGCTCGGCAGCGGGGCCCGCGCGGTGGGGCGCAGGGGCAGGATGGTGGCGGACATCGTGATGGCGGTTGGCCATCACTGGATCGGCAGATCGCAGGCAGGACTGAAGGTCGCGCGCATGTCAACGCGGCAATAGTTCGCAGCCCTTCGTCAGCGCTGCCCGAGCTTGAAGCCGATCATCGCCCGCAGCTTGTTCGGCAGCACCGGCTTGATCAGCAAATGGAAGTCGTGCTTGGCCGATTCGTCTTCGTGGCCGCCCAGGCTGCTGCCGGTGACGACGATCGCCGGCAGCGCCAGGCCCGGCCAGCGCGCGCGGATCGCGGCCAGCGCCTGGATGCCGGTGGCGCCGTCGGGCAATCGGTAGTCGACGATCAGCAGATCCGGCGGCTGGCGCTCGGGGTCGGCGCGCCAGGCCTGCACCGCTGGCAGGTCGGGCAAGGCGTCGACCTGCGCGCCCCACGATTGCAGCAGCACGAGCAGGCCTTCGCGCACCGCGGGCTCGTCTTCGACGACGACGATGCGCCGGCCATCGAGCGTCAGGCCGAGATGCGCGGCGCTGGCGGGCGGCGGCGGCGAAATCGTGCGCGGCTCGCGGCCCACCGGCAACTCGAACGAGAACACCGTGCCGCGGCCGGCGACCGAGCGCAAACTCAACGGCGCTTCCAACAAACCGGCAAGCTTCTTGACGATCGCCAGGCCGAGGCCCAGGCCTTTCTTCTGGTGCGCAGCCAGCGGCGCGCCGCCCTGCACCTGATAGAACTCGTCGAAGATGTGCGGCAGGTTCGCTTCGGCAATGCCGACACCGCTGTCCCAGACCTGCAGCAGCAGCTTGCCGTTGTGCGGACGGCAAGCCACGAGCACGCCGCCGTCTTCGGTGTAGCGGATGGCGTTGCTGACGAGATTGCGCAGGATGCGCTCGACGAGCAGGCCGTCGCTGTGCGCCACACGCTGCGCGCCGTGAAACGACAGCGCCAGGCCTTTCTCGAACGCCACTGGCTCGAAGGTCAGTCGCAGGCGCGAAAACAGGTCCTTGATGCGCACGGGCGCCAACTGCACATCAACGCCGCCGCTGTCGATGCGCGTCATGTCGAGCAGCTCGCCGAACAGGCCTTCGAGCGCATCGACGCTCTGGTTGATGCTGTTGACGAGCGAGCTCACTTCAGGGTCGCCCTTGCCCTGCGCGCTGCGCTGGCGCAAGGCTTCGGCGAACAGGCCCATCGCGTGCAGCGGCTGGCGCAGGTCGTGACTGGCCGCGGCAAAGAACTGCGTCTTGGCACGTGTGGCGGCCTCGGCGGCGCGGCGCGCTTCGTCGGCCACCGCCTTCTCGAGTTTCAACTGCTCGGCCAGGTGCTCCGTTCGTTGCTTCAACACGATGGCCTGCGACAGCGCATCGCGATACGTCCGGCCGAGCACCAGCGTGATCAGGAACAAGAGGCCGAGGACGAGCGCCAACTGCCAGTGCCAGGCCTCAGCCGTGTCGGTGGCCACGCGGACGATGATCGGCACCAGCACGACCGACGTGAAGCTGATGAACAGCAGCGGCTGCGCTGCCAGCAACTGCACCGAGCCGAGGGCGTAGCTCATCGCGATCAGCACCAGCGCGACGGTGTGGAAGGTGAAGCCCATGCCCCAGAACAGCCACACCGCCAGCGGCCACATCGCGCCCTGCATCAGCACCAGCACGCGCCAGCTCCCCCGCCAGCGCATCACGGTTGCGGCGTCGGCGTCGCGGCGCGCACGGTAGCGCAGGTAGTGCGCCAGGCGCACGCCCCACAGCATCAGCGCCAGCACGAGCCATCCTCCCATGCGCGGCAGCGGCGCGATCGGCCAGAAGGCGAGCAGGATCAGGCCGATGCCGATGGCGTTGCCGGCCAGCACCGCCGGCGTCTGCTCGAACAGCGCGCGCACATGGTCGGCGCGCTCGGCGTCGCTGTGGCTGTGGATGACGCCGCGCTTGTCCGGGCTCATCTCACTTGGAGGATTTCCAACCGGCGCCAGCGCGCAGCGTCATCTGGCTCACCGCCAGAACCGCCTGCGTGCGCGACGACACGTTCAACGCCCGCAGCACCGCCGCCACATGGTCCTTCACGGTCTCGATGGAGATACCCATCTCGCGCGCGATCAGCTTGTTCGGCAGGCCTTTCAAGAGATAAGCCAGCACGTCGGCCTGGCGCCTGGACAGGCCGAGCGATTCGAAGCTCGGCGCCGCTTGCTGATGCGGCGCCTGCTGCGCACTGCGGCTCATGTCGTCGAGGTTCATGTCGGCCAGGCGCGGCCGCATGATGTCGGGAATGGTGTCGCCGTCTGGCGCTGGCTCGGGCGCGCGCTGCAGCCCGAGCGCCATCGGCGGCACGTAGATGCCGCCGCTCATGACCAGCGTCAGCGCCTCGAACAAGGTGTCGTTGGTGGCTCGCTTGGGCACGAAGCCCATCGCGCCGGCGTCGATGGCACGGATGACGTCGCTGGCGCGGTCGGACGCCGAAACGACAACGATCGGCAACGCCGGATAGGCCTTGCGCAGTTCGGCCAGCAGGACGAAACCGTCGCTGGCGCCGAGTTGCAGGTCGAGCAGCACGAGGTCGTAGTCGGGGTCGCGCTTCAGCGCCGCACGGGCTTCTTTTTCGGTCGACACGCCGACCACGGTCACGTCGTCGCCGAGGCCGCGGATCACGCTCTGCAACGCCGCCAGGATCAGCGGGTGGTCATCGACGAGCAGGACTTTCATCGCAACACCTCGACAGCAAACAAACCCCTTTCGGGCCGAGGTATGGAAGTCCCAAGCGGGCCCTTCGATACCTCATGGCGAACGGGTTCGGTGTTCATGCCAGCACAGACATCATCACGTGTACTGACGCACCACCTGCAGGGCCACGCACACCGGCTTGTCGTGGCCCTCGCGTTGCACCGTCGCCTCGATCGTCAACTGCGCGCCGCCGTCGATCGGCTCGAAAGCCAGCAGCTTGAAGCGTGCCTGCACGCCGCTGCCTGCAGGCACTGGAGCCGGGAAGCGCACCCGGTTGACGCCGTAGTTGACGCCCATGCGCACGTCGTCGATGGTAAATGCGCTGGTCATCAACCTTGGCAGCAGGCTGAGCGTGAGAAAGCCATGCGCGATGGTCGCACCAAACGGGCTGCTTGCGGCACGCGCGGGATCGACGTGAATCCACTGCCGGTCTTGTGTAACCTCGGCAAAAGCGTCGATGCGCGCCTGATCGATCAGCAGCACGTCGCTGTGCGCAAACTCCTGGCCGACCAGCGCCGCCAGATCGGCCAGATGAGCGAACTTTTTCATGACGCCCAGGCGACCACCGGCTGCCACTGCGCCAGATCGCGCTCGGCACGGCTCGGCGCCACGTCCCACAGCGTCGCGCCGCGCGCGGCGAGCTGCACGTAGAGCTGCGTGTCGCGCAGCATCGCCAGCACGGGCACGCCGAGCGTGTCCAGGAACTGGCGCAGGTGGTCGGCCGAGACGGTGGTCTCCTTGACGCGGTTGCCGACCAGCGCAATCTTCAGCCTCGGTTTGTGCTCGCGCAGCTCGTGCACAAAGGCATGCGTGGCCTGGATGTCGAACAGGCTCGGCTGCAACGGCACGAGCACGCGGTCGGCGATGGCCAGCACGCTGTCCAACTTCTTGTCGTGCAGACCGGCGGGCGTGTCGAGCACGACATGCGTCACGCCCTTGGGCGGGCGCACGAGGCCGCCCGGCGCGACGTCCCAGCACTGGATCGGCGGCAGCATCGGTGGCCGCAAGGCGAGCCATTGCCGCGCCGACTGCTGGCGATCGACGTCGCCGAGCATCACCGGCCGCCCTGCCCTGGCCAACGCACCGGCCAAGTTCGTCGCCAGCGTGCTCTTGCCCACCCCACCTTTGGGATTGGCCACCACGATCACAGGCATGCGAACTCCTCCGGCGGTTGTTTGCGGATATGGTAACGAGGCCGCTCGATGTGCCCACGCAAGCAACCGAAGCCTTGACGCAAATCCTCGTCCTCGTCGCGCATCCGCACCTCGAACATTCGCGCGTCAGCGTGCGGATGATGCGCAGCGCCGCCGCGTCGGCGCTGGTCGGCCGCGTGCAGGTGCGCGACCTGTACGCGCTCTACCCCGACTACCTGATCGACGTTGCTGCCGAGCAGCAGGCGCTGGCCACGGCGCAGCTCGTCGTCTGGTTGCAGCCGCTGCACTGGTACGGCATGACGCCGCTGTTGAAGCTCTGGGTCGACGAGGTCTTCGCCTTCGGCTGGGCCTACGGCCCCGGCGGCCGAGCGCTGGCCGGCAAGGACTTGTGGCTCGTCGCTTCGACCGGCGGCGCCGAAGACAGCTACCGCCCGCAGGGCACCAACCGCCATTTCTTCGACGCCTTCCTGCCGCCTTACGAGCAGACCGCAGCCTTGTGCGGCATGCGTTTCCTGCCGCCGCTGCTGCTGCACGGCGCGCACCGCGTCGGCGAGGCCGAACTGGCTGCGCAGGCGCAGGTGTTCGGCGAACGGCTGCTGAGCTATCCGCAGTGGCCGGAGATGGATGAGATCGCCACGTGCGACGTGATCGAGGTGCGATCCACGGATCGGCCAGCATGACCTACTCGCTCGACACCAAGTCGATGAGCCGGTTGCGCGGCGCGCGCTGGTCCGGCGTCTCGCCGACGGTGTATGCACTCGGCGTGACGAGCCTGCTCACCGACATCTCATCGGAGATGGTGACGTCGATCCTGCCGCTGTACATGGTCTTCGCATTGCAACTCTCGCCGCTGCAGGTCGGCCTGCTCGATGCGGTGTACCAAGGCGCGGCGGCGATGGCGCGCCTGGCCGGCGGCTGGTGCGCCGACCGCTGGCAGCGCCACAAGCAGGTCGCCGCGGCCGGCTATGGTTTGTCTGCCGCGTGCAAGCTCGGCTGGCTGGCCGCCGGCACGTCGTGGCCGGCGCTGTCGGCCGTTATGGCGGCCGACCGCGTCGGCAAGGGCATCCGCACCTCGCCGCGCGACGCGATGATCTCGCTGGCCAGCGATCCGGCTCGCGTTGGCCTGGCGTTCGGCGTGCACCGCGCGTTCGACAGCGCCGGTGCGTTGATGGGGCCGCTGCTCGCCTTCGCCATCCTGGCGGCGCTGCCCGAGGCCTTCGACGTCGTCTTCGTCACCAGCTTCTGCATTGCGTTGGCCGGTCTCGCGGCGTTGCTGTTGCTGGTGCGCAGCCCGGGCAGCAGCGCAGCCGCGGCGGCGCGACCGACGTTTGCGCAGGCGATGGGCCTGCTGCGCATGAAACGTCTGCGCGCGGTGCTGATCGCCGCTGCGCTGCTCGGCCTGGCCACCGTCGCCGACCCGTTCTTCTACCTTCTCTTGCAGCGCAGCGCGGCGTTGCCGGTGGCTTGGTTTCCGCTGCTGTTTCTGGGCACGGCGCTGACGTATCTCGCGCTTGCAGTGCCTGCGGGAAAACTCGCCGACCGCATCGGCCGCGGCCGCGTCATCCTGCTCGGCTACACGCTGCTGCTCGCGGCTTGCGCTTGCCTGCTGGCAGCGCAACAGCACAAGCTCTGGGGCGCGCTCGCGCTGGCGCTGCTCGGTGCCTACTACGCCTGCACCGACGGTGTGTTGATGGCTGCGGTCAGCGCCTGGTTGCCGGCCGATCTGCGCGCCAGCGGCTTTGCGATGATCACCACCGCTACCGGCCTGTCGCGCCTGGTCGGCTCGGCGCTGTTCGGTGTGCTGTGGCAGACCTGGGATCTGCAGACCGCCGTGGCCGTGTTCGCCGGCGCGCTGGCGCTGCTGCTGACCGCACGCACGTGGATTCGACTGGAGAGCTTGCAGTGAACAACGCTTTGACTTCGCCTTCGCCAGCCCGCGTGCTCGCCTTTCTCGGCGTGGCGCTGGCCTGCATCGCCGCTGCTGGCGCCTACGCGTGGTGGGCGACGCAGCAGCGCGCGCAGGTCGCGGCGACGATCACGCGCACCGAGCGTGCGCTGCAGTCGCTGCCGGCCGCGCCCTACTTGCTGCTGCGCGTCACCGGCCCCGGCGGCTCGCATGGCCGCATGGCGGCGGAAGCGCTCGACGCCGGCGACGGCGCGCGGTCGGTGAGCACGATGAACTGCGACCGCGTCCATGCCGCCGCCAACCGCGGCATCTGCCTCGAAGCCAAACGCGGCGCGATCACGAGCTACCACGCGCACCTGTTCGACAGCAGCCTGCGCAAGACGGCGAGCTTCGACCTCGCGGGCGCCCCAAGCCGCACGCGCATGTCTGCCGACGGCTCGCTGGCCGCGACCACCGTCTTCATCAGCGGGCATTCGTATTCGGCGCCGGGCTTTTCGACGCGCACGTCGATCATCGATGCCAACAGCGGCCGCATGCTCGCCGTCGACCTCGAAGCCTTTGCGGTGATCAAGGACGGCCAGCCGTTCAAAGCTGCCGACTTCAACTTCTGGGGCGTCACCTTCACGCCCGACGCGAAGGGCTTCTACGCCACGCTGCAGACCGACGGCCGGCAGTGGCTGGTGCAAGGCGACCTGGCCCGGCAGCGCATGACGGTGATCGCGCCCAACGTCGAATGCCCGTCGCTGTC
>JANNJX010000006.1:0-5825 GCA_031396005.1 Burkholderiales bacterium | reverse complement strand
GCCGCTTCAGCCGCCAGGCGGTCGGCGCGGATCGTGCGCGGGTTGGCGTGCATGACCTCGGCCGCGCGGATGCTGCGCAAGTCCATGCCGCGCTCGATCAGGCGGCGCAGGTCGCCGTCGGTGAAGACGCCGATAGCTTTGCCGGCGGCGTCGATCACGGCCGTCGCGCCCATGCCTTTGCCGCCCATCTCGCGCAGCATCTCGGTGAAGGCGGTGTCGGGCGTGACGCGCGGCACCAGCTCGCCTTTGCGCATCAGGTCGCGCACATGCACCAGCAGCTTGCGGCCGAGCGCGCCGCCGGGATGCGAGCGCGCGAAGTCGCCCTCTTCGAAGCCGCGCGCGTCGAGCAGCGCCACAGCCAACGCATCGCCCAGGGCCATCTGCGTGGTCGTGCTCGCCGTCGGCGCGAGGTTGAGCGGACAGGCCTCTTGTTCGACGGTGGACAGCAGCACCGCGTCGGCATGTTCGGCCAGAGTCGATCGCGGCTTGCCGGTGATGGCGATCAGCGGCACGCGCGCGCGCTTGAGCACCGGCAGCAGCAAGTTCAGCTCATCGCTCTCGCCCGAGTTGGAGATGGCGATGACGACATCGGCCGCGGTCACCATGCCGAGGTCTCCGTGGCTGGCCTCGGCCGGGTGGACGAACATGGCGGGCGTGCCGGTGGACGCGAGCGTGGCGGCGATCTTGCGGCCGACATGGCCGCTCTTGCCCATGCCCATGACGACGACACGGCCGCTGCTGGCGAGGATGGTCTGCACCGCCTGCGTGAAACTCGCCGACAGCCGCGCCTTGGCGCCGATCAACGCTTGCGCTTCGATGTCGAGCGTGCGTGCGGCGAGCGCGAGCGCGCGGTCGGCGTCGAAGGGAGCGGCTTCGGGCATCTCGTCTCGTGTTCTACTGACGAGCGATTCTAGGCTTCAGGCTTGCGCCCTCTCGACCGACGCTGATGGCCTCTACCCTCGAACTCGTCCTGCTCTATCTGGTGGCCGCCGTGCTCGGCGTGGTCGCCTGCCGCTCGCTGAAGCTGCCGCCGATGCTCGGCTATCTGGTCGTCGGCGTGCTGATCGGCCCGAATGCGCTGGCGCTGGCCAAGAACTCGGCGGCGGTGGAGTACCTCGCCGAGTTCGGCGTCGTCTTTCTGATGTTCGTCATCGGCCTCGAGTTCAACCTGCCGAAGCTGCGCGCGATGCGCTCGCTGGTCTTCGGCCTGGGCTTGTCGCAGGTGATGCTGACGATCGCCGGCGCGGTCATCGGCAACGGCCTGTTGATCTGGCTGTTCGCCTTCACTGCGCGCAATTGGGAGCTCGGCTACGCCGGTGCGCTCGTGCTCGGCAGCGCGTTTGCGATGTCGTCGACCGCCATCGTCGTCAAGCTGATGGCCGAGCGGCTCGAGCTGGAGTCGGAGCACGGCAAGCGCGTCATGGGCGTGCTGCTGTTCCAGGATCTGGCCGTCGTGCCGCTGCTGGTGTTGATCCCGGCGCTCGGTCAGTCGGGCGGCGACATGGCGGCCTCGCTCGGCTGGGCGGTGATCAAGGCGGCCGCCCTGCTGGCGTTGCTGCTCACCGGCGGCCAGCAGGCGATGCGCTGGTGGCTGACGCTGGTGGCGCGGCGCAAGAGCGAAGAGCTGTTCGTGTTGAACCTGCTGCTGGTCACGCTCGGCCTGGCTTGGCTGACCGAGCATGCCGGGCTGTCGCTGGCCTTGGGCGCCTTCATCGCCGGCATGCTGGTGGCCGAGACCGAATACAAGCACCAGGTCGAAACCGACATCCGGCCCGTCCACGACGTGCTGCTCGGCCTGTTTTTCATCACCATCGGCATGAAGCTCGACTGGCGGCCGGTGCTCGACCAATGGTTCCTGGTCTTCCTGCTGACGCTGGCGCCGGTGTTCGCCAAGTTCATGCTCGTCGCGCTGCTGGCGCGCGCCGTCGGCGCGGCTGAGGGCACCGCGCTGCGCACTGGCTTGTACCTGGCGCAAGCGGGCGAGTTCGGCTTCGTGCTGCTGACGCTCGGCGCCGACGGCGGCCTGGTCGCACCGCAGTGGATGAGCCCGGTGCTGGCGAGCATGGTGCTGTCGATGATCGCCACGCCCTTCATCGTCATGTACAGCAACCGCATCGTCGGCCGCATCAGTTCGTCGGACTGGCTGCTGCAGTCGGTGGCGCTGACGACGATCGCCAAGAAGTCGATCGCCAATGAAGCCCACGTCATCATCTGCGGCTACGGCCGCAGCGGCCAGAACCTGGCGCGCCTGCTCGACGGCGAGCGCATCGCCTACATGGCGCTCGACCTCGACCCGGACCGCGTGCGCCAAGCCGCGGCCGCCGGCCAGAGCGTCGTCTTCGGCGACGCGGCACGGCTGCGCAGCCTGATGGCCGCCGGCCTGGCACGCGCCAGCGCGGTGGTGGTGACCTACCCCGACACGGCCTCGGCGCTGAAGATCCTGCAGGTGGTGCGCTCGCATGCGCCGCAGGTGCCGGTGGTGGTGCGCACGGTCGATGACGCCGACCTCGACAAGCTGAAAGCCGCCGGCGCCACCGAGGTCGTGCCCGAAGCGATCGAGGGCTCGCTGATGCTGGCCAGTCAGACGCTGGCCTTGGTCGGCGTGCCGATGCGGCGCGTCATCCGCATCGCCCGCGACGCGCGCGATGCGCGCTACAGCCTGCTGCGCGGCTACTTCCACGGCGCCGACGACGACACGGTCGAGGAGCTGCAGCAGGCGCGGCTGGCCAGCGTCACGCTGCCGACGGCCGCGCCCTGCCTCGGCCGGCCGCTGGCCGACCAAGCGCTGCACGCGGTCGGCGTGCACGTGGTCTCGGTGCGGCGCGCCAGCGGACCGGTGCAGGAGGCCAACGACGCGTTGTTGCTCGCAGCCGGGGACACCTTGGTGCTGTCGGGGTTGCCCGAAGCGTTGGCGCTGGCCGAGCAGAAGCTGTTGCATGCTTGAGCCGATGATGATGCTGCTACGCCGCCACGCCCTCGTTGTTGCTGCTGCGGCTGCACTTTCGGCACACGCGCGCGGCGTTGTCGGCGGGCCGGTGCTGCTGATGCGCCATGCGCAGACGGACCCCGGCATCGGCGACCCACCCGGCTTCGTGCTGGAACGCTGCTCGACGCAGCGCAACCTATCCGCCGATGGGCGTGCGCAAGCGCGAACGCTCGGCGCCACCCTGGCGGCGCAGGGCTTGCGGCCGACCGCGATGCGGTCGAGCCGTTGGTGCCGTTGTCTGCGCACGGCCGATGAAATTGCGCGGGGTCTGGGCAGCAGCGCGGCGACGCAGCCGTGGACCGCGCTCGACTCTTTCTTCGACGAGCGTGAGCGCGAGCCGCAGCAGACTGCACGACTGCGCGAGCGCCTGGCGGCGCTGCGCGGGCCCGGCTTTGAGCTCTGGGTGTCGCACCAGGTGAACATCAGCGCTTTCGTTGGTGCAGCAACACAGATGGGCCAGGCGCTGTGGATCAACCGCCGCGCCGATGGCAGCATCGCGGCCTCGCCGTTCGAGACCTGAGGAGCCGTACGATGTACGCCAAGCCCAGCGCCATCACCGACCCGTCGGCCTACATCCGCGAGCACATCCGCAGCGTGCCCGACTGGCCCGAGCCCGGCGTGCTGTTCCGCGACATCACGCCGCTGCTGGCGGACCCGAAGGTCTTTCGCGTGCTGATCGACCAGTTCGTGCACCGCTACTTCGACACCCACCCCGACGCGGTGGCCGGCCTGGATGCGCGCGGCTTCATCATCGGCGCGGTGCTGGCGCACGAACTCAATGTCGGCTTCATCCCGATCCGCAAGAAGGGCAAGCTTCCGTTCAAGACGGTCGAGGAAACCTACGAGTTGGAGTACGGCAGCGCGACGGTGGAGATGCACGCCGACGCCGTGCGCCCCGGCGAGCGCGTGCTGCTGCTCGACGACCTGATCGCCACCGGCGGCACGATGATGGCCGGCCACCGCTTGCTCGAACGCCTCGGCGCGACCGTCATCGAAGGCGCAGCGATCGTCGATCTGCCGGAGCTCGGCGGATCACAGAAACTGCGCGCGGCCGGGCTGCCGATCTTCACGCTGGTGAATTTCGAAGGCCATTGAACGACGGCCCCTCGGCCGCTGCGCGGCCACTCCCCCGGGCCCTGTGAGGGGCCCCATGTGGGGCTTGGAGGCGGGGGGCGTCGCTTGGGACCGGCCCGGGGCTGGCCCGCGCGGTCCCTTCAACTGACGGCTTGTCCGAGCTCGATGTTGGCCCGCATGCGCACGCCCATCAGCGCGGCCGCGGCACGCACCAGTTCGAGCGTCAGCGGCGCATTGCGCGCCGCCAGCTCTTCGTAGCGCGGACCTCGCAACGCCCAGACAATGCAGTTGCCCATGGCCTCGACGTTGGCCATGCGCGGCTGGTCGCTGAACAGGCCGGCCTCGCCGACGACCGAGCCCGCACGCAGGATGGACAGCCGGGCGCCGCTCTTGGGCGGCTGCACGAAGACTTGCAAGGTGCCACTCTCCAGCAGATACATCGTGCGGTCGTGCTCGCCCTGCTTGACCAGCAGGTCTCCGCCGCGCACCTCGTGCCGCGTCAGGAAGGCTTCGAAGGTGCGCCATTGCTCCGGCGTGAAGCGCGGCTTGAACGCGTCCGGGGCGTTGAGCGTTTGGATGGCGTCGTGAAGGGTCTTGATGGGCATGGCGGTCGTCGGGGCGGGGCCTTGCATGGTGGCAGGCTGCCGCGGCAACTTCAACCGCGCAGGCGTGGGGATGCCTTGCTCACTTGCCGATGCAGAAGCGCCCGAATATCTCACCGAGCAGTGCGTCGGCGCTCCAGCGGCCGGTGATCTCGCCGAGCGCGTGGTGGGCCAGGCGCAGCTCTTCGGCCAGCAGGTCGAGCGCAGCGTCGGCGCGCGCGGCCAGCGCCTGCGCGGCGGCCACATGTTCGCCGGTGCGACGCAGCGCCTGCACGTGGCGCGTGCGGGCGATGTAGACGTCGCCTTGCGGGCTGGCGTGCCAGCCGGCGCGCTTGAGGAGAGTGCGGCGCAGGTTGCCCAGGCCGTCACCGGTGAGCGCGGAGATGCGCAAGCCGCCGGGGGATTCTTTCGCCTGCGACGCGTCGCTCTTGTTGAACACATGCAGCACCCGGGCCGGGTCGCCGAGCCGGGCTTCGACGGCGCGTTCGCCGGCGGCGTGATCGGCGTCGCCAACGCGCGTCAGGTCGTGCAGGAAGATCACCGCGTCGGCGTTGTCGATTTCTTTCCAGCTGCGCGCGATGCCCAGGCGCTCGACCTCGTCCTGCGAGTCGCGCAGGCCGGCGGTGTCGACCACATGCACCGGCACGCCTTCGATCTGGATCGTCTGGCCGATCTTGTCGCGCGTCGTGCCCGGCACCGGCGTGACGATGGCGAGTTCCGCGCCGGCCAGCGCGTTGAGCAGCGAGCTTTTGCCGACGTTGGGCAGGCCGGCGAGCACCACCGTTATGCCCTCGGACAGCAGCGCGCCCTGGCGAGTGCGGTCCAGCACGCGCTCCAGGTCGGCAGCGATCGTGTTCAAGCGGCCGCGGGCGTCGGCCTCTTCGAGGAAGTCGATCTCTTCTTCCGGAAAGTCGAGCGTCGCTTCGACCAGCGTGCGCAGCTCGATCAGCCGCTGCGCCAGCGCCTGGACCTCGCGCGACAACGCGCCGGCCAACGAGCGCGCGGCCGAACGCGCGGCGGCCTCGGTGTTGGCGTCGATCAGGTCGGCGACGGCCTCGGCCTGCGCCAGGTCGAGCTTGTCGTTGAGGAACGCGCGCAGCGTGAATTCGCCGGGTTGCGCCAGGCGCAGGCGCGGCGCGCCGAGCTCGAGGCAGCGTGCCAGC
>JANNJX010000818.1:0-3016 GCA_031396005.1 Burkholderiales bacterium | reverse complement strand
CACAGCGATCAGTCCGATACCGATGCTCCGCCGGCAGCCACCGACGGCCGCTGCATCCACTACGGCGCCGCATTCGATGCCTTGCCGGTGGCGGCGCAGGCCGGCCTGGTGGCGCACGAGGTGCTGCACATCGCGCTGCGGCACCCGCAGCGTTATGTCGATTTGCAGCGCCTGCTCGGCGATGTCGATCTGAAGCTCTTCAACACTTGCGCCGACGCCATCGTCAACAGCACCCTCGACCACCTGAGCTGGCTGCAACTGGCGAAGTCCGCGGTGCGATTGGAGAAACTGCTCGAGAGTGCGCTCGGCGTTCTCGAGAACGTCGAAAAATCCTTGCTCGCATGGGACGTCGAACAGCTCTACCGCGCGATCGACGATCGCCGGCTGCCGCCGCAGAGCGGCCGCGGTCAGGCGCAGGAACAACGCGGTGGCGAGACGAAGGCGGCCTCGTCGGGCGCGATGAAGTCAAGCGCGCAGACCGCGGCGCAGCCGACCAGCGCCCCATCACGCCCCGGCCCGCGCGAAGACGGACCGCGCGCCGCCGCCGTGCGCGCGCTCGGCGCGATGACGCCGGCCGATCTGCAGCCCCGTGCCGGCGCGCAGCACGCACCGGAAGCCGAAGCGCAAGCCGCGCGCGAGTGGAGCGAGCGCCTCGTGCGCGCCCACGCCGGCGACGGCGCGTTCTCGATGCTGCGCACGCTCGTCGCCGATCTGCCGCGCAGCCGCACGCCTTGGGAGCAGGTGCTGCGCACGCAGCTCGCGCGTTGCCTGACGCCGCGCGCGGCGCTGTCGTGGTCGCGGCCGTCACGCTCGTACTTGGCGAATCAGGGACGAGCAGGACCACGGCGTCGCATGCCCTGGGAGCCCGGCTTCAGCGGCGTCAAGACGGTGCCGCGACTGCTCGTCATCGTCGATGTGTCGGGCTCGATCGACCAAGACCTGATGGCGCGCTTCGCCCGCGAGATCGAAGCCATCACGCGCCGCCTCGAAGCCGGCTTGGTGCTGGTGATCGGCGACGAGCGCGTGCAGCACGTGGTCCGCTTCGACCCCGCCGATCTGAAGCTGGCGCGGCTGGATTTGCAGGCGATCGAGTTCAAGGGCGGCGGCGGCACCGACTTCACACCGCTGCTCGAAGAGGCGGACAAGCATCGGCCGGACCTGGCCGTGGTGCTGACCGATCTGGAGGGGCCGGCGCACTTTCGGCCACGCTGGCCGGTGATCTGGGCCGTGCCTGAGGCGTGTGTTGCCGCGGTGGCGCCGTTCGGCAGCAAGCTGGGCCTGCGTTGACGCGCCTGCAGTTGGTTTCCTTGAGGGTGTTCCTTCCACAGTCTGGAATAGACTCGCCAGCCATCACCCGGGGAGGCATGTTGAATGAAGATGAGCCATCGACTGACCGTGGCACGAGCAGCGCGCGTTTTCACCGTCGCTATCGCGGCCGCGGTGTTGGCCGCCTGCAGCACCACACCGGCCGCACCGCGCTGGCATGGCGAAACGCCGGGGTCCATGCTCTGGGTGGGCAACAGCTTTTTCTATTTCAACAACAGCATGCACGGTCACGTGGGCGGCCTGCTCAACGCAGCCGGCGTGCGCGGTGTTCGGCAGACGTCAGTGACGATCAGCGGTTCGGGCCTGGACTGGCATGACATGGCGTCGCACTTCAAACCGGGCACGGGCATGGCGCGCTACAGCTTCACGCCCACCAACGAAGTCACCTTCAATACGTTCGAGCGCGCCTACGACCTGGTGTTGATGATGGATTGCAGCCAATGCCCGATCCATCCCAAGCTGCAGCAGGCCTTTCACGACACAGCGGCGAAGCACGCCGCGGCCGTGCGCCATGCGGGCGCCGAGCCGGCCCTGTTCCTGAGCTGGGCCTATCAGGATCAACCGCAGATGACCGGTGAGTTGGCGGCCGAGTATGTCAAGGCAGGCCGCGCCAACAAGATGCGCGTGGTGCCCGCCGGGCCGGCCTTCGCGGCGTCGATCGCCAAGCGCCCCGACCTCAACCTGTACGCGCCCGACAAGCGCCATCCGAGCCTGGCCGGCACTTACCTGGGCGCGGCGGTGGTGATGGCGAGCGTGTTCAAGAAGTCGCCGGTGGGCAACACGTACACGGCGGGTTTGCCCGCCGACGTGGCCCAGCACCTGCAAACGGTGGCGTGGGAGACGGTGCAGTCGTTCAAGCCGTAGCCGTTGGTCGGCGGACTGCGCCGACTCAACGCTCGTACACGAAGCCGTCGGCAGGCGGTTGAATCTGCGCCAGGGTGGCATTGGCTACGATGCCATCGGCGAGCACGATGACGCTGCCTGCGGCCGTGATCATGGCAAGGGCAACGGCGGGCTTGGCGGTCGTGACGTTCGCCGCCGCGGTCTTTGTCTTCGGTGCCTCCATCGCTGGGGCCTTGCTCACCGATTGGGCAAGAGCGTGCGTGGCCATCAATGCGCAGCACGAGATCAGCGACATCTTGACGAAGCAACGTTTCACGAGATTCCCCCAACGGCAGCGCCACGACCGGCGTGACGAAGATGCTAGGCAGATCGCCCGCGGCCGGCGCCTTGCCTGGGGACGAAACGAAGCGCAGGCCCAGAAAGTGCCGTGCCAAAGTTGGCGCATCACGCGGGTCGCCCGAATGGCTCGCGCTGTACAAAGCTCAGCTGGCGACGGTGCGGCTACGGTCCAAACGAAAACGGCCTGGAATCGAAGTCCAAGCCGTTGATTTGTCTGGTGGCTGGGGCTCAATCGAAGGATGGCGGGGGGACCGCATCAAAGCGCGCGACGTGCCGCTCGTCAAAAAACTCGTACTCCAGGCCTTACTCCGGTCCAGATTTTGGAGAATGGTTCGATTCACTCGCTGCCTAAAAATGCAGCAGCAAGTCACAATCGGTTGCCGGTTCCTTCGAGGCGAATTGACTCTATCAGACGCCCGACGCGCCAGAAGTCGAGCTTCTTGGACAGCCGTTGACTTCTGCGCGTCGGGCGTCTGATAAAGTCAATTCGCCTCGAAGGAACGGCAAC
>JANNJX010000312.1:0-3733 GCA_031396005.1 Burkholderiales bacterium | reverse complement strand
GAACCACAATGCGGCGCTGTTGCTGATCGACCTCGACCGCTTCAAGAATGTCAACGACACGCTCGGCCACGCCGCCGGCGACGAGCTGCTGATGGAAGTGGCGCGCCGCCTGCGGGCCTGCGTGCGCCACAGCGAGCAGGTGATGGAAGGCGCGCTCGAAGCCGCCGGTGCGCGCTCGCACCGCACGTTGGAAGCCGTCGGCCGCCTGGGCGGCGACGAGTTCGTCGCCCTGCTGCCCGAAGTCACCGACGAAGCCGACGCCCAGCGCGTGGCCACGCGCATCCTCGACAGCCTGCGCGACCCGGTGCTGGTGGCCGGCCAGGAATGCTTCGTCACCGCCAGCGTCGGCATCGCGATGTTCCCGCGCGACGGTCTGAACCTGGTCGACCTGATGCGCAACTCCGACGTGGCGATGTACGCCGCCAAGACGGCCGGCCGCAACTCGGCGACCTCCTACAGCCCGCACCTGGGTGGACGCGGGCGCGAGAAGATCGAGCTCGAAAGCCATCTGCACAAGGCCATCGAGCGCAACGAGCTGGTGCTGTACTACCAGCCCAAGATCGACGTGCGCGGCGCCAAGATGATCGGCGCCGAAGCGCTGATGCGCTGGAACCGCAATGGCGTACTGGTGCCGCCGGGCGACTTCATTCCGCTGGCCGAAGAAACCGGGCTGATCGTGCCGCTGTCGGAGTGGGCGGTGCGCGAGGCGGCGCGGCAAGCCAAGGCCTGGCAGGTCAGCTTCGGCTTCGCCGATTCGATCGCGGTCAACCTGCCGAGCCGCCTGTTCGAGCGCAGCGACCTGGTGGAGAACATCCACAAGGCGGTGACGGCCTACGACGTGCCGCACAAGGCGATCCAGTTGGAGATCACCGAGAACAACCTGATGAAGGACCTGCACAACGTCTCGTTGTCGCTTCATCGCCTGAACGAGATCGGCGTCGAGATCTCGATCGACGACTTCGGTACTGGGTACTCGTCGCTGGCCTACCTGACGACGCTGCCGATCTCGGAGCTGAAGATCGACCGCAGCTTCGTCCGCGACCTGGGGATCACGCCGCAGAGCTCGGCGGTGGTCAGCGCGATCATTGCGCTCGCTCGCTCATTGGGTCTTCGCGTGATCGCCGAAGGCGTCGAGAATCTGCGTCAGATGGAAGTGCTGCACCGCCTGGGCTGCGGCCTGATGCAGGGCTTCCTGTTTTCCAAGGCGCTGCCGCCCGATGACCTCGAGCGCTGGTTGCAGCAGACCGTGCTGCCGCGCAAGGCGCCGTGGATCGGCGCCGTCTCCGAGTTCGAGGGCGGCGCACCGCGCGTCTTCGGCCGCAGCCCATGACGCTGCGCGAGCCGGCGGGCCAGGCAAAGGGACCGGTCGATGCGCAACGACGGCCGCCCGCGACCCCAAACCCGCCCCAGCGCAGCGAGCCGCTGTCGTCGGCGCAGATGGCCAAGGCCGCGCTGATGCGTCTGGCGCAGGCTCGTCTCGAACCGACGCCGGAAAACTACGCGCGGGCCTGGGTCGAGGCCGGTGGCTCGCCGCCGCGGCCGGACGACAGTTCGCAGTGGGCCCAACTCGCCGCCCAACTCGTGCGCGGTCTCGAGCAGGGCGGCCGCCAATGGACCGTCGCGCGCAAGAAAGAAAGCGTGCGCAATGTCCTGGCCGGCAGCAGCGGGCAGGTGCAGCGCCTGCGTGAGCGGCTGGCGCAGCTCGTGGCCGCCTGGCAGAACGATGTCCCGCCCGAAAGCATCGAGGAGGATCCGACCGGCGAATCGCCGCCCGCCGCGGCCGAAGGCGCGCTGCCCGCCGGCATCTGGCCCGCGCTGGCGGCGAGCTACGAGCAGTCGCTGCGCGTGGCCTTGCCGCAGGACGATGCGAACGCCGTGCGCCTGGCGCGCGAGTTGAATGCGCAGGCCCAGCGCTGGCGCGGCGTCGGCGCCGACGGCAGCCTGGCCGGGGAGATCGAAGCCACCTGTGCGCAAGCACGGCGGGTCTTCTTGCAGCGTCACCACCTGGTCGATGAACTCGGCAAGCTGGTGCGTGCGCTCAGCGATGGCCTGGCCGACCTGGCCGAAGACGAGAGCTGGGCGCGCGGTCAGGTCGAGGCGATGCGCGCCAGTTTCGACGGTGATGGCCTGACCGTGCGCAGCGTGCGTGCCGCAGCCGACATGTTGATGCACACGCGCCTGCAACAGCAGCGCCTGCGCGGCGAACGCGACCGCGCGCGCGGCGCGTTGCGCGCGCTCGTCGAGAGCCTGTCGTCGGAGCTGCAGGCGCTCGGCGGTCAGACCGGCCGCTTCGGCGACGACCTGGCGCGCTGCGCCGACGATCTCGAGCAGGCCGATTCGCGCGAGCAGATGAGCAGCGTGCTGCACCGCATGTTGCTGTCGAGCCGCGCCGTGCAATCCGAAGTCGCCGGGGCCAGCGCGCGCATCGGCGCCAGCCGCGAGCAGGCCGACGCGCTGAACACGCGCGTGCGCGAACTCGAAGGTGCGCTGCAACGCCTGTCCGAAGAGGCCTGCACCGACGCGCTGACGCAGGTTTCCAACCGGCGCGGGCTGGCGCAGGCGTTCGACGTCGAGGCGGCGCGTTGCCTGCGTGAGAGCAGCCCGCTGGCGATCGGCCTGATCGACATCGACAACTTCAAGAAGTTGAACGACTCGCTCGGCCATGGCGCCGGCGACGTGGCGTTGAAGACGTTGGCGGCCCAGGTGCGCGACGCGTTGCGTCCGCTGGACCACGTGGCGCGCTTCGGCGGCGAAGAGTTCGTCGTCCTGCTGCCGGGCAGCGCGCTGGCCGACGCACAGCAGACGCTGACCCGCGTGCAGCGCGGTCTGAGCATGGGCCTGTTCATGCACGAGGGCCGCGAGGTCTTCGTCACCTTCTCGGCCGGCGTCACGGTGTGGTTGGACGGCGAGCCGCTGGGCAGTGCGCTCGAACGCGCCGACAGCGCGCTCTACGAGGCCAAGCGCACAGGCAAGAATCGGACGTGCGTGGCCTGAGAGCCTGAGAGTCTTTCGCTCATGCCCGCTCATCACGCTACAAGACGCCTGCTCTTCGTTGCCAATGCGCGCCATAGCCCGAGCTATGGCTGTGCTTTGCGCCTCGATCAGACGCCTTCTGGCGCGCTGCTCGGGCACGCCCGGAAAAACGCTTAGGCTCTGAGCGCTCGCGCAAGCAGCGTACCTTCGAGCGGCAGCCGCGGATGCGGCTTTGCCGGGCCGCTGGCGGCGCCCCCCTGGGGGCCGGCGCCGCAGGCGCTTCGGGGGGCTATGACGGACGGCCGGCCAGCTTGCCGAGCAGCTCGATCAGCATCGCGTGCTCGGCGCGGCTGAGCGAGCCGAGCAGCTCGCGCTCCATCGGCTCGGCGGCGGCCGCCGCGTCACGGGCGAGCTTGCGGGCACGATCGGTGAACAGCAGGTGTTGCGAGCGGCCGTCGGCAGCGCTGCGCTCGCGCTGGAGCAGGCGGCGCGCCTGCAGGCCGTCGAGCAGCAGCGTCAACTTCGGCGCGGTGACGGCCAGCGCACGGGCCAGACGCTTGGGCACGATGCCCCAGGTTGGCCATGACCAGCATCAGCAGCGAGAACTCGATCTTGTTCAACGTAAGCGTGGCCTCAAGGCCGCATTGACGCAAGGCGGGTGAGTGTCCGAGCATGTGTCCGCATGGAAGACTGTGGACACATCCCCGTGTGGAGCGGGCAGCGCGTGGAACGCACGAACGCTCGTGGCCGGCACCGCTAC
>JANNJX010000790.1:0-5273 GCA_031396005.1 Burkholderiales bacterium | reverse complement strand
TGGGCGGCCAGGCCGGCCAACGGTTTGAGCAGCGCATCGGCGGTCCAGTCGTGTTCGCTCTCCCGGGCTCGGTGCTGCGGCGGCGGCTTGCCGCCGTCGGCGATCGACAGTGTCACCGAGATCAACGCGATGCCGTCGCCGATGCAGTGGTGGATGCGGCAGATCATCGCGCTCTGCGCGCCGTCCAGGTCTTCGATCAAATGGAACTGCCACAGCGGCCGCGAGGGATCGAGCGGCCGCGTTGCCAGCCCGGCGACGCGCCGCTTCAACGCATCGAGCGCCCTCTCGCCTGGCTCGTGGCGCAAGGCCTCGCGGGTAACGTGGTGGCCGATGTCGAAGTGCTCGTCTTCGACCCACATCGCACCGGCATCGTCTTCGACCACTTTCTGCACGAAGCGCGGATAGACGAGCAGCGTGGTCCGGATGCGCTCGGTGAGTTCGGCCAGAGTCAGCCGCGGCGCTAGCAGCCAGAAGCCGACGATCATCATCAGGTTGGCCTCGCTGTCCATGCGCAGCCAGGCGTGATCGACGCGCGACATGCGTTCGGTGGACATCGGGGTTCTCCTCGGCAGCGGGCGCCGTGACTTGCTGGCTAAGATGCCGACTCTACTTCCGCCTCACAGGAGTTCTGCACCATGGCCACCTCCAAAGCCGCTTTCGACAAAGCCGTTGCCGACAGCAAGAACCTGCCCGAGAAGCCCGACAACGCCACGTTGCTCAAGCTCTACGCGCTGTACAAACAAGCCAGCGGCGACGTCGAAGGCAAGCGCCCCGGCTTCACCGACATGGTCGGCCGCGCCAAGTGGGATGCGTGGAACGAGATCAAGGGCAAGAGCAGCGACGAGGCGATGGGAGAGTACGTCGAGCTGATCGGGTCATTGAAGTAGCGGCTGCTATTTCTTGGGGGCTTTCTTCGCCGCCGGTTTTTTGTCTGCCGTGCTCTTGGCCAGCAGCCCGTCGAGATTCTTCCTGATCTCGCTTTCGATCGTCTTCGAGAAAGCACCGAGCAGGAAGCCGAGCTTGGCGGTGAGATCGAAGTGATCGGGGGCGACGATCAGCGTGCCGTTGACACCGCTGCGCGTGAAGTGCACCGTGTCGCCGAACTCGCCTTCGGTGATGGTGCAGGCCATGCCGAACTTTTCTTCCACGTCTTCGGCCCATTTCAGCGCGATCTTGCGCGCCTTGGCCAAGCCGAGTGAATGGTTGCGGTGAATCTTGATGTCGGGCATCGCTTGAATTCCAGAAGAAGGCTTCGACAAACTCAGCCGGGCCCTTCGACGGGCTCAGGGTGAACGGGTGGGTGGGGCGCCGGCGTCGAGTGTCGCGTGGCGCTGCTCCTTCGGCAAGGCGGCCAAGCGCGCCACCGCGGCGTAAAAACGCTTGAAGTCTTTGCCTTCTCGTTCGTACAGGCGCTCGAAGGGCGGCACGAGTTCGTTGTACGCGGCGAGCACGCCGAAGCTGGCGTTGTTGGCGCGCTCGAACCAGCCGTCGTAGCCGCTGAAGGGTCCGTTCGGGCCGTTCCAGCGCTCGACTTTCATCGTCGCATACTCGGCGCGCAGCTCGCGCATCAGCACGGCCTTGCCTTCGCGTTTGTCGGCATCGATCGCGGTGCTCGTGTAGAGCGTGTTCAAGCGGTCGCGGTAGCGTGTGGTCAGTGCGCGGAAGTCTTCGCGCCGCGCATCTTGCGCCGCGTACTGCCGCTTCGCATCATCGCCGGCGTGTTGCGCCAGCCAACGCTGCACGCCGATGCGCTCGACCGCGGTGGCGAACGACTCGTTGAACATCGTGTCGCCCTCGGCATAGACCACCTGGTGCGCGAGTTCGTGGAAGACCAGGCGCGCCAGTTCGCCTTCGGGCCAGTTGACGAAAGTGTTGAGCAGCGGGTCGCCGCCGAGCCAGTCGAGCTTGCCGAGCGTGGAGTAAGCCGGCACGCCGTAGACGTTGACTTCGAGGCCGCGTGCGCGCAGCGCAGCGCCCTCGGCGTCGGCCGCGGCGCGGTCGTAGTAGCCGCGGTAGCCGACGCAACCGACGACGGGGAAGCACCAGGTTTCGAGCTTCAACGAGAGTTCGGGTGCGGCCGTCACGTTGTAGACGGCGGCGTTGCGGCCCAAGTCGCGGTAGCGGCGGTAGCTGCGGTTGTCGGGCAGGCCGAGGTCGCTCACCGCAAAGTCGCGGATGCGCATGGCCAGCGCCAGGCGCTCGCGCAGTTGGGTCGGGGTTGACTCGCGAGCCGTCAACTCCTCGATCGGCTTGGCGCGCGACAGCAGATCCAGATGGCCGCCGACCGACTGCGCGTAGTAGCCCATCGTCGTGCAACCCACGGTCAGGCAGGCCACGCCGAGCAGCGTCGCCAGGCCCGCAACACCGATGCCCGCCATCAGCGCCCAGCGCATCCACGAGCCCCCACGGCCCTCCGGGCCGCCCCCCCGAGGGGGACCGAGCGCCTTCGCAGCGGCCGTGCGGCGCTCATAGCTTCACTTCGACCAGACAGTCGTAGAACGTCGGCGCGCGGCCGATGTCGGTCAGGCGCTGGCTCGTCAGCTGGTTGACGTTGGTGCCGTCGGCGCCGAGCTTGCGCCACCACACGCCAAGCCCGTTGACGACGCCCGGCCGCGCGCGCACAGTCACCTCGGCCTTGCAGCGGTACTCACCGCGCTCGTTGAAGACGCGCACCATCGCGCCATTCGCGATGCCGCGCGGCGCAGCATCATCGGCGTGCATCTCCAACAGCGGCTCGCCCTCGATCGTGCGCAGGCTCTTCACGTTGACGAAGCTCGAGTTCAGGAAGTGGCGCGCCGGCGGCGAGATCATCGCCAGCGGAAAGCGCTGCGCCAACTCCGGCGACGACAGCACGCTCTCATAATTCGGCACATGCTCGGCCACGCCGAGGCCGCAGGCATCGACTTGCGCCTTGCCGTTGTCCGTCGCAAAGCCGCCGTTCGCAAACGGCGCGTCGGGCACGGGCAAGCTCGCCCAACCGCGCTCGCGCAGCGCCTCGAAGCTGGTGCCGATGGCGCCCCAGTCGAAAGCCTGCCGCGCCAGCGTTTCGTCGTCATCGGCGAAGCAGGCGTCGGTGAATCCCATGCGCCCGGCCAGCTCGCGAAAGATCTGCGTGTTCGGCTTGGCCTCGCCGATCGGCGCAACCGCCGGCTCGTTCCACATCACGTCGGTGTGGCCGTAAGTGCCGTGCACGTCGAGGTGCTCGAGTTGCGTCGTCGCCGGCAGCACGTAGTCGGCATGGTCGGCGGTGTCGGTCATGAAGTGCTCGAGGACGACGGTGAACAGCTCGTCGCGCGCGAAGCCGGCGACGACCTTCTTCGACTCCGGCGCCACCGCCACCGGGTTGCTGTTGTAGACGATCAGCGCTTCGATCTGCGGCCCGAACGCTGGCGACGATTCGCGCAGCAGGTCATCTCCGATCGTGCTCATGTTGATCGTGCGCGGACGCCGGCCGGCGAGCAGGTCGGGCCGCTCGAGCGACGGATTCTTGTAGCGCTTGAACCAGCCCGAGCTCGACAGCAGCAGGCCGCCGGCGCGGTGACGCCAGGCGCCGGTGAGGCAGGGCAACAGCGCGATCAGCCGCGTCGCGCTGCCGCCGCCCTTGACGCGTTGCATGCCGTAGTTCAGACGGATGCCCGCCGGTTGCGTGGTGCCGAGATCGCGTGCCAGGCCGCGCACCTCGTCGGCGGTGATGCCGCAGACGGCCGCCGCGCGCTCGGGCGGCCACTCGGCGATGCGCTTTTGCAGGCGGTCGAAGCCGTCGACATGGTCACGGATGTAGTCATGGTCGAGCCACTGCTGCGCAACGAGTTCGTGCATCACGCCGAGCGCCAGCGCGCCGTCGGTGCCGGGCAAGAGCGCGATGTGCTGGTGGCACTTCTCGGCGGTCTCGGTGCGCCGCGGGTCGATCGCGATCAGCTTCGCGCCGCGGCGCTTGGCTTCTTGCGCCAGCGTCCAGAAATGCAGGTTGCTGGCAATCGAGTTGCTGCCCCAGATGACGATCAGCATGCTCTCGGCGAAGAAGCGCGTCTGCATGCCGACCTTGGCGCCGTAGGTTGCGGCAAGGGCGTCGCCGCCGGCCGCGGAGCAGATCGTGCGGTCGAGCAGCGACGCGCCGAGCTTGTGGAAGAAGCGCTGCGCCATCGCCTCGCCCTGCACCAGGCCCATCGTGCCGGCGTAGCTGTAGGGCACGATCGCTTGCGGGTCACGCTGCGCGATGACCTTCAATCGCGCTGCGATGTCGGCCAGCGCCTCGTCCCACGACACGCGCACGAACTCGCCGCGGCCCTTCGCGCCGACGCGCTTCATGGGAAAAGTCACACGTTCGTCGTGATAAGTGCGCTCGGCGTAGCGGCTGACCTTGGTGCAAAGCACGCCTTGCGTCGTTGCGTGCTCCGGGTCGCCCTGGATGCGCACGACGCGCCCGCTCTCGACGGTGACGCGCATGGCGCAGGTGTCCGGGCAATCGTGCGGGCAGGCAACGTGAACGACGCGGGACGACGGAGCCGGCGCAACTGTGGCATTCATGAATGAACTATTGCACATCGACCGGCGCCGTGTGGCGGCTCCGGCGTTCAACGCCGCCGGCAATGCAAGGACACTTGGCGAACTCACTTCTGCCTCGCTCCGCCATGCAACGCCGCACTCTCTTCAAGCGCAGTCTCGCTGCCTCGGCAGCGCTGGCCCTGCCCGCGTTGGCCCAAGCGCGCAGCCTGCTGGTCGGTCAGTCAGTCGCCCTCAGCGGCCCGGCGGCGCAGCTCGGCATCCAGATGAACGCCGGCGCCAAGCTGTGGTTCGACCAGATCAACGCCGGCGGCGGCGTCAACGGCCAGATGATCGAGCTGCGCGTGGCCGACGACGGCTACGAGCCCGACCGCTGCAAGGCCAACACCGACAAGTTCATCAAGGACGATGCGTTCGCGCTGCTCGGCTACGTCGGCACGCCGACCTGTGCGGCCGCGCTGCCGCTGATCAACGACGAGAAGATTCCGTTCTTCGGCCCCTTCACCGGCGCCGAGATCCTGCGCGAGCCGTTCTCGAAGTCGATCTTCCACCTGCGCGCGTCGTATTACGACGAGACCGAGCTGATCGTCAAACAGCTCACGTCGCTCGGCCTGAACCGCATCGCCGTTTTCTATCAGAACGACGCCTACGGCAAGGCCGGTCTGGAGGGCACGGTGCGTGCATTGAAGCGCCGCA
Organism: Burkholderiales bacterium; assembly: GCA_031396005.1. Lineage (GTDB taxonomy): Bacteria > Pseudomonadota > Gammaproteobacteria > Burkholderiales > Burkholderiaceae_C > CADEEN01. The sequence continues at coordinate 74 of JANNJX010000790.1, read as the reverse complement.
ACCTCGAACCCGTGGCCACCAGCACCGTCGAGCGCAACACGGTCGACGTGGCCAAGGCCGTCGCCGAGATCGTG
>JANNJX010000732.1:0-12220 GCA_031396005.1 Burkholderiales bacterium | reverse complement strand
CGCGTCGGCTACAACCCGAAGAACATGGTCGACGTGATCGGCGTGCTGAAAGACCAGGAGCGCTTCGCCATCGACAACGCGCGCGCCGCCGGCAAGAAGGTGCCTGAAGCAGGCAGCGGCGGCAACTGGCTGGCTTCGCACCCGACCAACGAGCAGCGCCTGTCGCAGATCACCGGCATCGCCAACAGCTACAAGGGCAACTTCGCCGACGATGCGCGCACGCGCTATCTGCAAGCCATCGACGGCATCACCTACGGCGACGGTCGCGAGCAGGGTGTCGTGCGTGGACAGAATTTTTTCCACGAGCCGCTCGGCCTGGCGCTGACGGCGCCGGCCGGCTGGAGCTTCGACAACAACGCCGACGAGCTCTACATCATCAACCCCGCGGGCGACGCGGCGGTGGTGATGAAGTTGATCCCGCCCAACGCCGGCAAGACCCACGAGGAGATCCTGCGCAACGGTTTCAAGGCCAGCCAGGGCCGCAGCGAGCGCAACCGGGTCAGCGGTTTCGACGCGACCTACTTCGTCGGCCAGCGCGCGGCCGAGCAGAACCAGACGCAGCCGCTAGAGGTGACGCTGATCGACGGCCCCGGCAGCCGCACCTACGCCTTCCTGCACGCCGGGCGCGATGCGGCCACGTTGCAGCGCAACCGAGCGGCGCTGCGCGAGGCCACGGCGTCGTTCCGTGCTTTCGCGGCGAGCGACCGCGCCGCGGCCAGGCCGTGGACGATCCGCAGCGCCAACATGCCCGGCGGCGGCTTTGCCGAACTGGCGCGGCGCTCACCACTCGGGGCGCAGGCTGAGCGGCAGTTGAGGTTGCTCAACGGCGTTTACGGCAGCGGCTCGATTGCTGCGGGGCGGCCGGTGAAGGTGGTCGAGTAGCGGCGCGCCACTGCGGCGGTCGGCGCAAAGGAGGGCAGTGAGCGCAGCGAGTTACGCGGTGCGACCCCAAGCCGAGCACCGCAGCGAACCCGCGCAGCGGGCGTCGCATCCGCAGCCACGCACCGGCCGGCCCCAAGCCTTGAACGCGCCTGCCCTGGCGCCATGTAGCACCGATGACCGCGATCGGCCTGCTGCTGGTTCTGCACCTGTACATCGGCTGGCGCACCGTGCCGTCTCTGCCGGGGTCGGCAGCCGGCGTCGCGCTGTGGCTGCTGCTCGCCGCCTCGGCGACGTTGATCCCGCTGGCTTTCTTCGGCCGCCGCGCTGCACACCGCGAGTCCGCCGACCGCTTGAGTTGGGCTGGCATGCTCGCCCTCGGCCTGTTCTCGATGCTGTTCGTGCTGACGCTGCTGCGCGATGCGCTGCTGCTGGCCACGCTGCCGTTCGATCTGCCGCCGCTGGCCGCGCCGAGCGCCATCGCGGTGCCGCTGCTGTCCGTGGCAGCGGTGCTGTTCGGTTTGTTCAGCGCGCGCCGCACGGCCAGCGTGCGCGACGTGGAAGTGCCCATCGACGGCCTGCCCGCCGCGCTGCACGGTTTCACGATCGTGCAGATCAGCGACCTGCACGTCGGCCCGACCGTCAAGGCGCCTTTCGTGCGCGCGATCGTCGATCGCATCAACACCCTCGACGCCGACGCCGTGGCCATCACCGGTGACCTGGTCGATGGCCGCGTGCAGGACCTGGCGCACGACGTGGCGCCGCTGGCCGATCTGCGCTCGCGCCACGGCAGCTTCTTCGTCACCGGCAACCACGAGTACTACAGCGGTGCGGCCGAATGGGTCGCACTGTTGCGCACGCTCGGCCTGACGGTGCTGCTCGACGAGCATGTCGTGCTCGATCACGGCGGCGCGCAACTCGTGCTCGCCGGCGTGGCCGACTTCAGCGCGCGCCACTTCATCGCCAGCCACAAGAGCGACCCGCACGCCGCAATGGCCGGTGCGCCGCACGGCGCCGGCCTGCGCGTGCTGCTCGCCCACCAGCCGCGCAGCGCCGATGCCGCTGCGCACGCCGGCTTCGACGTGCAACTCAGCGGCCACACGCACGGCGGCCAGTTCTGGCCGTGGAATCTGCTCGTCAAGTTGCAGCAACCTTTCGTCGCCGGGCTGCACCGGCTGCGCACGCTCTGGGTCTACACGAGCCGCGGCACCGGCTACTGGGGCCCGCCGCTGCGCCTGGGCGCGCCGTCGGAGATCACGCGGCTGCGCTTCGTGACGGTATAGGGCTGACTCCACGACAAGAACGCCGCGACCCATGTGCCAACGGCGAGGGCTCACGTTGTCCCACACCGCATCGAGGCCAGGTCCTAGCCATCGCCGCGGCAGAGCGCACTAAAACCGGCGCTTGGTTTTGAGCGCAAAGGGCCACCATGGATTCAACCGGTTCTACACCCACCGTTTCGTTGCGGGTAAACGGCGCCGAACATCGGCTGAACATCGAATCGCGGGTCACTCTGCTTGACGCCCTGCGCGAGACGATCGGCCTGACTGGGACCAAGAAGGGTTGCAACCAAGGTGCCTGCGGCGCCTGCACGGTGCTGGTAGACGGCGTGCGCGTCAATGCGTGCCTGACGCTTGCGATGCAGTGCGAGGGCCTCGAAGTCGTCACGATCGAAGGGCTGGCGAGCGTCGGCGGCCTGCACCCGCTGCAGCGGGCGTTCATCCGCCATGACGGGCTCCAGTGCGGCTACTGCACGCCGGGACAGCTCTGCTCGGCGGTCGGCATGATCGACGAGTGTCGCCAAGGCATGCCGAGCGCGGTCACCGGCACCGTGGCGACCAACGCACATGGCACGCTCTGCGACCTCGAAATCAAGGAGCGCATGAGCGGCAACCTGTGCCGCTGTGGCGCCTATGGCGGCATCACTGCGGCCATTGCCGAGGTGATGGCCCAAGAGATGGCCGGTGTCCGCGCGGAGACTGCGTCATGAAGAACTTCGCCTACGCACGCGCCACCGACGCGGCCTCGGCGCTCGCGCTGCTGGCGGGCGCTGGCCCGGCCAAGTTTCTCGGAGGTGGCACGAACCTGATCGACCTGATGCGGGAGAACATCGAGCAGCCCGACCGGCTCGTCGACATCACCCGCCTGCCGCTGGCCGGCATCGACGAACTCCCTTCTGGCGGCTTGCGCATCGGCGCCCTGGTGCGCAACAGCCAGCTGGCTGCGCACCCTTCCGTGCGCGAGCGCTATCCGGTGTTGTCGCAGGCGATCCTGATGGGTGCGTCGGCGCAATTGCGCAACATGGCGACGACCGGCGGCAATCTGATGCAGCGCACCCGCTGCTACTACTTCTATGACGAGGCGGCGCGTTGCAACAAGCGCGCGCCGGGCGCCGGCTGCGACGCCGTCCTGGGCATGAACCGGATTCACGCCGTGCTCGGCGCCTCGCCGCAATGCATTGCGACGCATCCGTCGGACATGTGCGTGGCGCTGGCCGCACTCGACGCAACGGTGCGCATCACCGGGCCGGGTGGCGACCGCGAGGTCGCGCTGATGGACTTCCACTGCCTGCCCGGCGACACGCCGCAGATCGAAACGCAGTTGCGCGACGACGAGCTGATCACCACGGTCGATCTGCCGGCGATGCCGTTCGCGCGCCGCTCGGCCTACCGCAAGGTGCGCGATCGTGCGAGCTACGCCTTCGCGCTGGTCTCCGTCGGCGCGGCGTTGGAGCTGGAGGGCGGCGCCATCAAGAGCGTGCGCATCGCGCTCGGCGGCGTGGCCCACAAACCATGGCGTGCGCTGCGCGCCGAGGCGCACCTCGTCGGCAAGCCGCCCACGCCGGGCGTGCTGCGCGAAGCCGCCGAACTCGAGCTCGCCGACGCCACGCCGTACCGGCACAACGGCTTCAAGGTTGAGCTGGCGAAGCGCACCATCGCCAGCGTGCTGGCCGAACTCGCTGCGCAGGAGCACACCGCATGAGCCTCGTCACCAAACTCGCCGGCCTGGTGGCGCAAGTGATGCCCGACCGAGCACCCGATGCGCTCGCCGATGCGCACCTAACCATCGGCCGTCCGTTCGACCGGCTCGACGGCGCGGCCAAAGTGACCGGCGCGGCGACCTTCAGCGCCGAGTACGAACTGGACGGCCTGGTGCACGCCGCGCTCGTTCACAGCACGATCGCTAAGGGGCGCATCTTGCGCATCGACGCGACCGAAGCGCTGGCGTGCGCCGGCGTGATCGAGGTTCTGACGCACTTGAATGCGCCGAAGATGAAAGACCCGCCGCTCACCGACGGCGCCGGCGGCGGCGACAACGCCGGCAGCAGCGCGCCGGTGCTCAACACCGAGCGCATTTTCTGGAACGGCCAGCCGGTGGCCGTGGTCGTCGCCGACACGCTGGAGCGCGCCGAGCATGCGGCCTCGCGGGTGCGCGTCGAGTATGCGGGCGAGCCGGCGGCGGTTTCGTTCGACGCCGCCAAGCCCGGCGCCGAAAAGCCGAAGCAGGTGATGGGCGACGACACCGACGTCGTCAAGGGTGACGCCGAAGCGGCGCTCGCCGCGGCGGCGTTCAAGGTCGATCAGCACTACCGGACGCCGCGCCACAACCACAACGCGATCGAACCGCACGCGACCATCGCCGTGTGGGCAGGCGAGCGCCTGACGGTCTATGAGCCGACTCAGTACGTGCGCGGCGTGGCCGCGTCGCTGCAAAAGATGTTCTCCTTGGACAAGGACCAGGTGAAAGTGCTATCGCCCTACGTCGGTGGCGGGTTCGGCGGCAAGGGCTCGATGTGGAGCCACGTGCAGCTCTGCGTGCTGGCGGCCAGGGTGGTGGGCCGGCCGGTGAAGCTCGCCTTGACGCGCGAGGGCGTGTTCCGCCTCGTCGGTGGCCGCACGCCCTCGGAGCAGCGCGTCGCGCTTGCGGCGGACGCGAGCGGCAGCTTGAGCGCGCTGATCCACACCGGCGTCACCGCGACTTCATCAACCAACGATTACCCGGAGCAATTCTCGTTTCCGGTGCGCCACCTCTATGCGGCGGACAACCTGCTGATCGGCCAGCGCGTCGTGCGGCTCGATACCACGCCCAACACCTACATGCGCGCGCCCGGCGAGTCGATCGGCAGCTTCGCGCTCGAGTCGGCGATGGACGAGCTGTCGTATGCGCTCGGCATCGATCCGGTCGAATTGCGGCTGCGCAACGAACCCGCGCGCGACCCGGCCAAGGGCACCGAGTTCTCGAGCCGCCACTTGCCGCAAGCGTTTCGGCTCGGCGCCGAAAAATTCGGCTGGAGCCAGCGCGCGCGCGAAGTCGGCGCCACGCGCGACGGCGACTGGGCCATCGGCCAGGGCGTGGCGAGCGCCTTCTACCCGGTCTACCGCCTGCCGGCCGCCGCGCGCGTGACCTTGCGCAGCGACGGCACCGCGCTCGTGCAGACCTCGGCGCAGGAGATGGGCATGGGCACCGCGACCGCGCAGACACAGCATGCCGCCGAGCGGCTCGGGCTGCCGATGGGCAAGGTGCGTTTCGAGTACGGCGACTCGGACCTGCCGCCGTCGAACCAGGCGGGCGGCTCGTCACAGACCATCAGCGTTGCGCTCGCCGTGCAGCTCGCCTGCGAGAAGCTGCACAAGGACCTTCTGGCCCTGGCCAGGAAAGACGCCGATTCGCCACTCGCCGGCGCCGACATCGAGAGCGTCGCGGCGCGAGACGAAGGCCTGTTCCGCAAGGAGCCCGGCGGCGCGGGCAGCACCTACCAGGCGATCCTGCAGCGCGCCGACAAAGGCTCGTTGGCGGCCGAGGCCAAGACCGGGCCGGCGCTCGAGACGCTCAAGTATTCGATGGGCTCTTACGGCGCGCAGTTCTGCGAGGTGCGCGTCAACACAGTCTCGGGCGAGGTGCGCGTCTCGCGCTGGGTGGGGGCCTTCGACGCCGGCCGCATCATCAATCCGAAGCTCGCGCACTCGCAGTTCGCCGGCGGCATCATCATGGGCATAGGAATGGCGCTGACCGAAGAAACCTTCTTCGACGAGCGCGCGGGCCGCGTGATGAATCCCAGCCTGGCCGAGTACCACGTGCCGGTGAACGCGGACGTGCCGGCGATCGAAACCTGCTGGCTCGACATCCCCGACCCGCACACGCCGATCGGCGCGCACGGCATCGGCGAGATCGGCATCACCGGCGCGGCGGCGGCGATCGCCAACGCGGTCTATCACGCCACAGGCAAGCGCATCCGCGAGTTGCCGATCACGCTGGACAAGCTGCTGTAAATCTGTGCGGCGAGATGAGCCGCGTCGGCCGACACGGCAGAAAATCGCCCCGATCCCCACGTGTGCAGCCACGGCAGGCCGATGAAGTGGAGACCCGGCTGTGTTGTCACGCCGCGCCGGTGCAGCGGGTTGCCGTGCGTGTCGAACACCGGCACTTCAAGCCAGCCGAAGTCGGGGCGAAAGCCGATGCACCAGAGCACGCTGCTCACACCGTGTTCGCGCAGTGTCGCTGTCTCTCGCTCGCTGTCGGGCTGCCACACCGGCGAATACAGACTCGGCGGCGGCGCGCTGATGCCGCGCTGCCCGATCCAGCGGTCGATCGAGGCGTTGATGTCGTTGTAGATGCGGTCGGCCTCATCGAGGTGCTCGCGCAGATTGGGCTCGAAGCGCAGCAGGCCGTCGTCGTAGCCGACGAGGCGGCCGAACAACTCCATGCCTTCGAGGGCAAAGCGCCGCAGGTCGATGTCGCGTCCGCCATCGCGGCCGGTGACGTAGTGGTTGGTGTTGTCGCGCACGCCTTCGCGCAGCGGGTGCTGGTCGACCGGCATCTCGTAGTAGCCCATCTCGGCCAGCCAGGTGACGACGTCCTTGCCGCGGTAGAAACGCGCGCAGCGCGGCGACGGACCGGTGGCGAGCAGTACCTTGCGGCCGGCGAGGTGCAGGTCTTCGGCAATCTGTGCACCCGATTGGCCACAACCGACAACGAGCACGGCGCCCGGCGGCAGCGATTGCGGACTCTTGTATTGCTCGGAGTGCAGTTGCAGCACGTCGGCCGGCAACTGCTGCGCCCAAGCCGGCACGATCGGCTGGTCGTAGCCGCCGCTGGCCACGACCACGGCGTCGGCGGTGAACTGGCCGACGCTGGTGCTGACCGCATAGCCGCCCTCATCGCGGCGTCGCACGCGCGTCACGGCCACGCCTTCGCGCAGCGGCGGTTTCACGTGCTGCAGAAAGCCGTCGAGGTAATCGAGGATCTCAGCCTTCACCATGAAGCCGTCGGGATCGTTGCCGCGGTACGGCCAGCCGGGCAACTGGCATTGCCAGTTCGGCGTCACCAGGCAGAACGCGTCCCAGCGTCGCTCGCGCCAGGCGTGCATCGCACGCTTGCGCTCGAAGACGAGGTGCTCGACACCGCGCTGCTGCAGATGCCAGCTCACCGACAGCCCGGCTTGGCCGCCGCCGACGATGATCACCGGAACATGATGGGTCGTCATCGTGGTATCACTCTGAAGGGTCGAACGACAGCACGATGACGCGGCTGTCCTTGGCGTAACCGGCCGACGTTTGCTTGATCGCGGCCAACTGGTCGAGCGCCTGCGAGCAGGCGTAGCCGTGCTTGATGCGCACGCGTTCGCTGGCGATGTTGAGCGCCACGTCGATACGGTGCAGGAACTCGGGCAGCGGGTAGCTGCCGCCGACCTTCAAGTGCTCGCGCACGACAAGCGACGGCGAGTAGCAGTTGTCTTCGCGGCCGTCCGGCCAGCGCAGCTGGAAATGCATCTCGGGCATCGGTGGTCCTTGGGTGTCAGGCGAAGGCGCGCAGCGCGCGGTAGATCTCGACATGGCGCTGCGCGCTCGTTGTCCAGCTGAAGCGGCGGCAGACCTCGGGCACGGCGGCGAGCGGCCAGCGCAATCCGCGCTGCATGGCCGCGGCGATGCTGTCGGCATCGAGCGGGTCGCACCAATGGCCATCGGTCTCGCCGAGGTACTCGGTGAACGGCGGCTGGCGCGGCACCACCACCGGCGTCAGGCTGGCCAGCGCTTCGAGCACCGCCAGGCCGAAGCCCTCGCGCAGCGACGGCATCAAGAGGCCGTCGGCCAGGCGGTACAGCGCCGGCATGTCGGCATCGGCAACGGTGCCGGTGAGCACTACGGCATCAGCGATGCCGCTTGCTTGCAGCACACCGGCGAAGTCGCGCTGGTAGGCGTCGTGGTCGAGCAGACTGGCGCCGCCGGCAATGACGAGCTGTGCGTGTGGTTCGCTGCGCCGGTGCAGCGCGAAGGCTTGCAGCGCGCGCAGCGTGTTCTTGCGCTCTTCGACACCGCCGACGCACAGCCACAGCGGCGCGCCGGGGCGCAGGCCCAGGCGTTGTGCGACCTGCGCGTCGCCGGGTTGCGCATCGGGCTGGTAGCGTTGCAGATCCACACCGTTGCCGACAAGCGCTGCCTCGATGCCATGCTCGTTGTGCAGGATGCGACGCCACACCTTGCTGACACACAGCACACGCTCGGCGCGCTCGACTGAGCGCCGTTGCCACTGCATCACGCGCGCGTCGTCGAAGGTGTCGAGGTGATGCACCGTGCGCACGAAGCCGCCGACGAGGCTGGCATCGACGAGGTTGGCCAGCGCATTGCCGCCGATGCCGTCGTGGGCGTGCCAGAGGTCGAAGGCGTTGCGCTCGGGCAGTGCGCGCAGGAGGCGCTCGAAGGCGGCGATGCGCGACGCCACCATAGCGTGCAGGTCGCGCGGCGTGCCGTCCAGCGGCACGAGGGCGAGCCGGTGCGCGACGCTGCGGAACATCGTCTGCCCAGGCGCGGCCGGCGCGAACACCGTCACGTCGTGGCCTGCGTCGTGCAGCGCCTGCGCCAGTTCGAGCGTGTGCACGACTCCGCCGCGCGGGTTGACGCTGTGCGTGAGCAGGCCGATCTTCATGCGCCGATGAACGCTTGCTCGGCGTGATCCCACAGCAGCGCGCGTTCTTGTCCGCGCTGCAGCCACAGGTGCGAGCCGGCCGTGACCTCGCCGACCGCTGCGGCCGAGATGCCGCGCGCTGTGAAGCGCGACAGCACGGTGGCGGTGTGCTCCGGCCGCACCGAGAGCACGAAACCGTAGCTGGGAAAGGTTTGCAGCCAGCGCTCGAGCTCCACGCCGGGCGGGCGCGGGATCGCATCGACATCGATCGCGGCGCCGACGCGCGAAGCCTCGACCAGCATCAGCGCGCTGCCGATCGCGCCGGCCATGCTGATGTCCTTGGCCGCATCGCACAGCGCGTCTTCGGCCAGCGCCGGAAGAATCTCGAGGTCGCGGCGCAGGCGCTCGGCCGGTGCCGCAGTGCTCGCGTTCCAGAACGGATGCTCCTGCATGAACTCGCCACGCAGATCGACCGCCATCAGCAGCGTGTCGCCAGGCTGGGCATCGAAGCTCGTCAGCAGCTTCTTCGCGCGGCCGACGATGGCCACGGCCAGGTGCTCGCTGCCGGCGCGCTGGTTGGTATGGCCGCCGACCACCGGCACACGGTAGCGCTCGGCCGCTGCGGCCAGGCCTTGCAGCAGCGGCGTTGCATGCGCAGCGTCGCGGCTCCACAGCGCATCGACCACCGCGGTCGCGCGGCCGCCCATCGCCGCGATGTCGCTGACATTGACCATCACGCCGCAGTAACCGGCGAACCACGGCAGCGCAGCGACGAACTCGGGCGTGAAGCCTTCGATGGCGAACAGCAGGAAGCCGACGCCATCAGGGATCGCGGCACAGTCGTCGCCGTTGCGCACCGCACCCGGCGCGAGGCAGCCGAGCGCGCCGGCGATGTCGCGCTTGTGCGCGAAGCCGCGGCTCGCCCGCAGCGTCTCGGCCAGGGCTTCGAGGTTCATCGGGCCGGCATGGCGCGGCTGACGAAACCCGTCAGCGGATCGTGGCAGGGCGGGTAGTGCGCCAGGTCGGCCTGCATGAGCACATGCGGCCTGCCGTGCAGCGTCTCGGGTTTGAGCACTGTCCAGTGCAACTTCTCGAACAGCGGCTGGTTGTGCGCCTGCACATGGGCCAGGAACAGGCGCGCGCCGCGCGCATGCGCGCTGCACACTGCGAGCTTGATCAGCGCGGCGCCGATGCGGCCGACGTGGCGGAAGGCGCTGTCCACCGCCAGGCGCGAGCCCCACCACAGCCCGTCGTCGGCAATGTGGATGCGCACCGTGCCCACCACCTGCTCGGCCATGCCGCCGACGCACGACAGCGCCACCAGCGGCTGCGCATCGGCGTCGATGGCGTCGCGGTCGTCGCCGGCAAACACGCCTTGCTCCTCGCAGAACACCGCGCGGCGCAGCTTGCGCGCCTGCGCAATCTCCCAGCCGCCGTCGGCCCACTTGATGCGGAACTCGCACGGCGCGAACGTGCGTGACAGCTCGCAGTAGAGCGCGTCAGCTCTCATAGACGGACAGCGACGAACACGCGCCGCACTTGCCGCAGCCGGCTTTGATGTCGGCCGAGCGCAGGCCGGCGGCAGAGACCATGCTGCCCAGCGGTTCGAGCACGTCCTTCATGAACTCGGGCGTCGGCGGCGCATGGTCTTCGAGCGGTGTGCCCGAGATCGGCACGAAGGGCACGACGAACGGGTACACGCCGAGCACCAGCAACTGCTCGCAGGTCGCGAGGATCGCTTCGCGCGTGTCGCCCAAGCCGGCCAGGATGTAGGTCGAGACCTGGCCGCGGCCGAACACGCGCACCGCCTGCGCGAATGCTTGCATGTAGCGCTCCACCGAAACCTGCGCCTTGCCCGGCATCAGTTGCGCGCGCAGCGCCGGCGTCACCACTTCGAGGTGCATGCCGAGCGTGTCGATGCCGGCGGCGTGCATGCGGTCAAACCAGCGCTCGTCGTCGGGCGGCTCGCACTGGCCTTGCAGCGGCAGGTCCACCGCAGCCTTGATCGCGAAGGCGCTCTCGGCGAGCACCGCGGCGCCGCGGTCGTTGCCGGGCGGCGTGCCGGTCGTCATCACCATGTGCTTGACGCCGTCGAGCAGCACCGCGGCGCGCGCGACTTCGGCCAGTTGCTGCGGCGTCTTGTGGGCAATGGTGCGGCCCGCGGCCAGGCTCTGCCCGATCGCGCAGAACTTGCAGGCCTTCTTCCGGCTCTCGTAGCGGATGCACGTTTGCAGCACCGTGGTGGCGAGCACGTCGGCGCCGTGCAGCGTGGCGATGTGCGAGTACCGCACGCCGTCGAAGGTCTGCAGCGCGTAGAAGCGCGGCGCTTTGGGGAATGCAATCTGCGCGATCGGGATGCTGCCGCGTTTGAGCGCACCGCCCTCGACCAGGAACGGCGAGCGCTGCGCGCTGCCGGTGTGCACCGGCACCATGATGACGTGGCCATCGATGGCCACGGCCTTGTGGTCGGAAGGTCCGGCGCCGCCGCGCCGGCTGGCCACGCCGGCCTGCGCCGCGGCGTCGGGGTCAGCCAGCCGCAACCCGAAGGACTGCAACTCCGTCATCAACTGCCGGCTCTCGTGACTCAGCGGTGCGTTCATCGTGGGTACTCCAGTGCGGTGTCATCGGTTGAGTCGGTGACGCCGGTGCGTCGTTGATCGCCAGACGCAGCAACTCGGGGCGCGCGTAGTGACCGACCGAATCCATCATTCGTTTGCGCTTGGTGATCAGCGCCATGTCGAGCTCGGCGATCACCAGGCCTTCGCCCTCGCGCAGCGGCTCGGCCAAGTGCGCGCCTTCGGGCGAGACGATGGCCGAGCAGCAGCCACCGCGCAGCGCTTTTTGCATCGCCGCATCGGGCGTGATGGCGACGATCTGCTCGTCGGTCAGCCAGCCCGTGGCGTTGACGACGAAGCAGCCGGCTTCGAGTGCGTGGTGGCGGATCGTCACCTCCATCTGGTCGGCGAAGATCTGGCCGACCATCGAGCCCGGGAACTGCGCGCAGTGGATCTCTTCGTGCTGAGCCATCAGCGCGTAGCGCGCCAGCGGGTTGTAGTGCTCCCAGCAGGCCAGTGCGCCGACGCGTCCGACGCCTGTGTCAACGACCTTCAGGCCCGACGCATCGCCCTGGCCCCAGATCATGCGTTCGTGATACGTCGGCGTGATCTTGCGACGCTTCAGCTTCAACGTGCCGTCGGCGTCGAAGATCAGTTGCGTGTTGTAGAGGCTGCCGTGGTCGCGCTCGTTGATGCCGACCACGGCCACCATCTCGCGCGCGCGCACACGCTCGCTGATCGCTTGCACCACGGGGCCAGGCACGGCCGGTGCTCGCTCGTACAGCTTCAGGTGGTCCGCGCCGGTGGCCACCGGTGGCTTGACGAAGCTGAAGTACGGGTAGTAAGGCAGCAGCGTTTCCGGAAACACGATCAACGCAACGCCC
>JANNJX010000731.1:0-2239 GCA_031396005.1 Burkholderiales bacterium | reverse complement strand
GACGATCGGGCTGCCGGCCTGGTAGGCGAACAGATCGACCGTGTGCGCGGCGTGGTGCCACAGCAGGTGGTCGGTCCAGCTTCGCGCCTGGCCGAGCGCGTTCATGTTGGTGCGGCGGAAAAAGTACGTCTGCACATCCATCTGTTGGATGCTGAACTCCTCAGCTGCGATCTTCTTGTGCACCCACTGGTGGCTCGGGTTGAAACGCCGCGTGTGGCCGACCATCGCTACCTTGCGGGACTGCTCGGCGAGCTTGGCCACGGCCTGCCCGTCCTTCAACACGTCGCACAGCGGAATCTCGACTTGCACATGCTTGCCCGCTTCGAGGCAGGCCGTGGTCTGCGCGGCGTGCATCTGCGTCGGTGTGCACAGGATGACGGCATCGACCTGCTTGATCTTCAGGCTGTCGGCGAGGTCGGTGGCGACATGCGCGATGCCGTACTTGTCCGCGACCTCCTGCGTCTTGGCGAGGTCACGGCTGATCAGCGACACCACCTTGACGCCGTCGATCAGCTCGATCGCGTCGAGGTGCTTGATGCCGAAGGCGCCGGCGCCGGCGAGTGCGACGTTGATGGTCATGTGTTCTCCAGAATCAGATGGCCGACGGCCGTGTTCGATGCAGGCACGTGGAAGAAGCGGTGCGCGAGCCTGGGCTGGGGTCCGCCCTTGATGTCGGCCATCGCGCCGCGCGCGATCAGCCACATCACGAGCTCGATGCCCTCCGAGCCCGCCTCGCGCACGTATTCGATGTGCGGCACTTCGGCCAGCGCGGCCGGTTCGGCGATCAACCGGTCGAGGAACCTGTTGTCCCACTGGGCGTTGATCAATCCCGCGCGCGGGCCTTGCAGTTGGTGGCTCATGCCACCCGTGCCCCAGATCTGCACGTTGAGCGGCTCGTCGTAGCTCTCGATTGCCTTGCGGATCGCCTGACCGAGCATGAAGCAACGCTTGCCCGACGGCACCGGATACTGCACGACGTTGACGGCGAACGGAATGACGGAGCACGGCCAGGCCTGCGGCTGGCCGCACATCAGACTCAGCGGCACGGTCAGGCCGTGATCGACGTCCATCTTGTTGACGATGGTCAGATCGAAGTCGTCCTGGATCACGCTCTGCGCGATGTGCGAGGCCAGCTCCGGATGGCCGATCACCTTGGGCACCGGGCGCGGGCCGTAGCCTTCGTCGGCGGGCTCGAACTCGGCCGCGCAGCCGATGGCGAAGGTGGGGATGAACTCCAGCGAGAACGCGCTCGCGTGGTCGTTGTAGACCAGGAAGATGACGTCGGGCTGGTTGGCCTTCAGCCACTGCTTGGAGAAGTCGTAGCCCTTGAACAGCGGCACCCAGTACGGCTCCTCGGTCTTGCCGAGGTCGATGGCCGCGCCGATGGCCGGCACGTGCGAGGTGAAGACGCAGGCAGTGATCCTGGCCATCACATTCTCCCTTTCGCACCAGCAGCGCCTTGCGGTTGGCGGTGCGCCTGCGCATCGCCGTCCTCGCCGACCACGCGGTTGCCTTCGGCAGAGCGCCCTCCCTTGATCATCATGTTGCGGTATTCCTCTTCGGTCATGCCAGTCATGCTGCCGGCCATCTGCTGGAAGCTCTTGCCGTCGGTGGCGCCGATCTTGGCCAGGAAGTAGATGTTGCCGCCGGCGGCGATGGCGCGGTTCAGGTCGCGAGTCAGCACCGCCTGCTTCTGCTCCTCGGTCATCGGCCACTCGTCGAGGTAGGCACGCTCGTTCGCCTTGAAGCGCGCGCGGTTCTCCGCCTTCATCAGCGACATGCAGAACTGGTTCAGGTGATAGCCCTTGCGCGACTGTTCGGCGTCGAAGATCGTCGTTCCGGGGACGTCGAGATAGGGTTTGTTCAAAGACATCAGCGCTCCTCGGGCCAGTACAGGCGCATCGGGTTGGTCACGAGCAGTTCGCGCTGCAACTCGGGCGTGGTCGCGATGTGCGGGATGAAATCCACCAGCAGGCCGTCGTCGGGCATGTGGTTCTTCAGGTTCGGGTGCGGCCAGTCGGTGCCCCAGAGCACGCGGTCGGGGAACTGCTCGACGACGCGCCGCGCGAACGGCACCACGTCGCGGTAGGCGTTGCGCTGGCCGTCGATGGCCGGCGGGCCCGTCACCGAGAGGCGCTCGGGGCAGCTCACCTTGCTCCAGACGTTCGGATGCTCGAGCATGAACTTCAGGAACAGCGCGAACTCGGGGCCGTCGATCGGCTTGGTCACATCGGGCCGG
>JANNJX010000715.1:0-2598 GCA_031396005.1 Burkholderiales bacterium | reverse complement strand
GCTGGCGCAGATCCTGGCGCGGCCGCTGCCGCCGACGCGCGAGGCGCCGGCCATCGACCGGCGCTGCCTGTGGCACCACGGCATCTCCGGCGAAAAGCCGCTGCTGCTGGTGCGCGTGCCCGATGCCGACGGCCTGCTGCTCGCCGACTGGGTGGCGCGCGTGACGCCGCTGTGGGCACGCGCCGGACTGTCGGTGGACGTGGTGCTGCAAGACACCGAGCCGGTGTCGTACCTGCAGCCGGTGCACCAGGGCTTGATGCGCCTGCTGCACGCCCATGGCGAGGCGGCCACGCAACCGGCGCACAGCGCCTGCCGCCTGTTCGTGTTGCGCTCGCAGGACCTGACGGACGCGGAGCAGCAGGCCTTGCGCGCGCTGGCGCGCATCGACCTGCTGGCCGACGGCCGCGCGCCCGGCTCGGTGATCCACGACCTGCGGCGCTGGCATGCCACGGCGCTGGAGCAAAAGCAGGTTCACCTGGCGAGCGACGTGGCCTGGGCTGCGCCGCCGGCGGCCACGGTGCCGGCGGACCTGCCGAGCTTCGACCGTGAGCACGGCGGCTGCCGCTTTGCCGTCAGCACGACACAGCGCCCGCAGCGCGCCTGGGCCAACGTGCTCGCCAACCCCGAGTTCGGCTGTCACATCACCGAGAGCGGCGGCGGCCATGTCTGGGCCCACAACAGCCGCCTGTTGCAGCTCACGCCACCGTCGAACGATGCGCTCACCGACCCGGCCGCCGAATGGCTGCTGCTGCACGACCTCGACAGCGGCGAGGTCTGGAACGCCTGGCCGGCGCCGTGGGGCGCGGCCGCAGTGCGCTACAGCGTCGAGCACGGGCCGGGCTGGACGCGCGTCTCGCACGCGCACGACGGCATCGAGGCCACGCTCGACGTCTGCGTCGATGCCACCACGCGCATCAAGCAGTCGCATCTGAAGTTGCGCACGACGACGCGCACGCCGCGACGGCTGCGCATCGTTGCCGTGGCCGCGTGGCAGATCGGTGCGCGCTGGGCCGACCGCATGTCGATCGCTTCGGCGCCGGCCTGGTGCTCGGCCAGCCGCTCCGACGACGACGTGACGGTGGCGCGCACGGCGCTGGCGCTGCTGGCCACGCAGACCGACGCCGGCACCGGCTTCGGCGACTCGACGGCGTTTCTGGCGCTGCGCCCGCGCCGCGCGCAGCCGGCCTGGGCCTTCGACTGGACCTGCGACCGCCGCGAGCTGTTCGATGCGCGCGGCCGCGGCGTCGTCCCCGACGGCTTCTGCCAGCGCAGCGGCACCGGCCTGGACCCCTGCGCGGCGCTGTCGATCGAGCTCGACCTGGCGCCGCTGACCGTCGAGGACGTGACACTGCTGCTCGGCCACGCCGACAACCGCGTCGATGCACGCGCGCTGGCGCTGACGGCGTGCGCGGTCGATCCGTTGCAGCGCGCTGATGAGGCCCGCAGCGCCTGGCGCGAGCGCCTGGGCGGCGTGCAGGTGCGCACGCCGGATGCGCGCTTCGACGCCCTGGTCAACCACTGGCTGCGCTACCAGACGCTGGCCTGCCGGCTGTGGGCGCGCGCGGGCTTCTATCAGATCGGCGGCGCGTACGGATTCCGCGATCAGTTGCAGGACGCGATGGCGCTGACGGAACTCGACCCGCAGTTGCTGCGCGCGCAGATCCTGCTGTGTTGCAGCCGCCAGTTCCGCGAGGGCGACGTGCAGCATTGGTGGCACCCGCCCGAAGGCGCCGGCGTGCGCACGCGGTTCTCCGACGACCTGCTGTGGCTGGTGGCCGGCTTGCTGCGCCACTTGGACACCGGCGGCGACGCGGCGCTGCTCGATGCGCCGACGCCGTTCATCGAAGGCCGCAGCGTGCCCAAGGGCGCCGAGGACGTGTACGAGATTCCGCAGGCCTCGGCCGACACCGCCAGCGTCTTCGAACATGCGGCGCGCGCGCTCGAGCGCAGCCTGGCCTTCGGCGCGCACGGCCTGCCGCTGATGG
Organism: Burkholderiales bacterium; assembly: GCA_031396005.1. GTDB lineage: Bacteria > Pseudomonadota > Gammaproteobacteria > Burkholderiales > Burkholderiaceae_C > CADEEN01. Next base: position 613 of record JANNJX010000715.1, on the reverse strand, counting down.
GCGCCGGCGACTGGAACGACGGCATGAACCGCGTCGGCATCGAAGGCAAGGGCGAATCGGTGTGGCTGGCGTGGTTCCAGGTCTCGATGCTGGAGCCGATGGCGCTGCTGGCCGAACAACGCGGCGAGACCGAGCGCGCCGCGCACTGGCGCGGCGCCCGGACGAGCCTGTTGCAGGCGATCGAAAGCCACGGCTGGGACGGTGCCTGGTACCGCCGCGCCTTCTTCGACGACGGCAGCCCGCTCGGCTCGGCAGCCAACGCGGAGTGCAAGATCGACCTGATCGCGCAGGCCTGGGCGGTGCTCGCCGGTGGCGGCAGTCCGTCGCGCGCGCGGCAGGCTTTGCAGTCGGCGGCCGAGCACCTGATCGACGACGACGCCAGCCTCGTTCTCCTGCTCGACCCGCCGTTGGCCGAGCAGCAACCGAATGCCGGCTACATCCAGGCCTACCCGCGCGGCGTGCGCGAAAACGGCGGCCAGTACACGCACGCCGCGGCGTGGGCGTCGATGGCGTTTGCGCAAAGCGGCGACGCGGCGCGCGCCTGGCAGGCCTGGCAGGCGGCGAGCCCGGCGCATCGCATGGGCAACGCCCAGCACTTTGCGGCCTACCGGCT
>JANNJX010000684.1:0-13032 GCA_031396005.1 Burkholderiales bacterium | reverse complement strand
CAGTGAGTGAAGCGAGTTACGCGGTGCGACCCAAAGGCGAGTACCACAGGGCACCCGTAGCGCAGCGAAGGGCAAGCCTCTGCGCTGCGCACGCGGCCCGCCTGCCGCCTTGCAAGCACCGACGTGGGAGCAAGCGAATTGCGGGCGTAGGCCAACAGCCGCAACGGGCCGACTGCGGTCGATCGCCTCGGCCGTCGCGCCTTACGGCGCGGCGGGCACCACCTGCGCCGCGCCTGGCATGACCGGCAGCTTGGCCGAAGCGCGCAGCGACTCCCACTCGTCGTTCAACTGTTTGCCGGTCTTGTAGTGCGGCACGCGAAAGACCAGGCGCTTGTAGCGCGTGATGACGGCAGTCGATCCCGCCACCTCCTCGTTCCAGTACCGGTGCGCGAGCTCGAGATTCTTCTCGGTGTCGATCTCGAAGTGATCGCGCGAGGACTGGCCGCCGAAGACGTAGAGCTTGCCGCGGTAGATGCGCCAGGTGTTCGGCCCGCCGCCGCCGCCCCACGGGATCGCGTAGTTGATGCCATTGCTGCAGAAGCCGCCGAATTGTGGCATGTACTTCTCGGGCGCGCGCTCGAACTCGGCCTTGTTGGCGGCGCTGGCAAAGCGGTACGTCACGCCCTTGTGTTCGAGCTTGATGGCCGGGTCGCCGCGCACGGCGTTGTTCTGCGTGAAGTAGGCCACCGCGTCGTGGCCTTCGAGCATCAGGCGCGCGTCGCCGCCTTCGCTGTCGGTGCGCCAGGGGCCATCGTTGACGCTGCTGGAGGTGGCGGCCAACGACGATGCGCCGAGCGTGAGTGCCAAGACGATGAACGTTCTGCGAAGCGGCATGTGAAGGTTCCTCAATCGATGTCGCGGGCCAGACGCACGCCGCTGAACTGCCAGCGCGCGTCGGTGGGGAAGAAGTTGCGGTAGCTGGCGCGGATGTGATCGCGTGGCGTGGCGCACGAGCCACCGCGCAGCACGTATTGGTTGATCATGAACTTGCCGTTGTATTCGCCGACGGCGCCGGCCCAGCGCTGGAAGCCGGGGTAGGGCGAATAAGCCGAAGCAGTCCACTCCCAGACGTCGCCGAACATCTGCATCAGTCCGTCGCTGGCGTGCGAGATCGGCATCGGGTGCAGCGCGCCCGACTCGACGAAGTTGCCGCTGGCGGCGCTGGCGGCGGTGCCCTGCGCTGCATGTTCCCACTCGGCCTCGGTCGGCAGCCGGCAGGGCACGCCGTCGTGTGCGGCGCGCCAGTTCGCATAGGCATCGGCCTCGAAGTAGCTGACGTGAACGATCGGCGTGTGCGCGTCGATCGGTGCGCGGCCGTGCAGGGTGAAGTTGGTCCAGCGCGGGCCGTCGGATTGCCAGTACGCCGGCGCCTCGATGGCATGAGCGCGGCGCCAATCCCAGCCCGCTGCCAACCACCAGCGCGCGTCGCTGTAGCCGCCATCGTCGATGAAGGCCAGCCACTCGCCATGCGTGACCAGGCGGTTGGCCAGCGCATACGGGCGCAGCAGCACGGCGTGGCGCGGCGACTCGTTGTCGAAGGCGAACGCGTCGCCGCCATCGCTGCCGTGGCCGATCTCGGCCGTGCCGCGATCGAACGCCAGCCACGCCGCCGCCACCGCGGCCACGCTTGCCAGCGGCCAGCGCGGCCGGTACACGGGGCCCAGCGAGTTGCACGACAGCAGGTGCTTGACGTCGGTGAGGATCAGCTCCTGGTGCTGCTGCTCGTGCTGCAGACCGAGCTCGACCAGCGTCGCCGCCGCGGCCGCTGCTTCGGCCGAAGCGTCAGTGCGTGCCAGCAGCGCCGCCACGCGCTCGTCCACCGCATAGCGGTAGGCGCGCACCTCGTCCAGGCTGGGTCGCGTGATCAGGCCGCGCTGCGGCCGCGGGTGCTGGTCGCCGATGCCCTGGTAGTAGCTGTTGAACAGCACGCGGTAGGCGGCGTGGTGCGGCGCGAAGTCGCGCTCGAAGCGCTCGAGGACGAAGGTCTCGAAGAACCAAGTCGTGTGCGCGAGATGCCACTTCACCGGGCTGGCGTCGGCCATCGATTGCACCTGCGCGTCGGCTTCAGACAGCGGCGCGGCCAGCGCCGTCGAGCGCGCGCGCACCGCGGCAAAACGCTGCGCCAATGCGCTCGTGTCGGCCGATGCCGCGGGCTTCAACTTCTTCATCGGGACGCCTCCTGCTTGCGCCTGCCACGCGCGATGTAGCCCATGCCGGCCTGCGTGGACATGCGCTCGAAGCCGTCGCACCAGCGCTCGATCAAATCCCACGGGTGCCACAGATCGGCCGGGTGCGCGTTGTATGGCCGGTTCTTCAGCCAGGGCAGCAGGTTCAGCGGCCCCGTCCACCAGGGAAAGAATTTCATGCCGGCCACGGCCACACTGGCGCCGGGCTTGACCTGTCTCATGATGTTGTCCACCGCGGCCGGCGTGCGGCTGATGTCGTGCACGTAGTTGAAGAGCACGGCGTCGGCCGGCTGCGGCAGCTTGACCGTCTCGGCCCCGGTGCAACAGTGCCAGACGTTGCTCCAGTGCGCGCGCATGACGCGCGCACGGGCCTGCTGGAACATCTCCGGGCTCTGTTCGAAGGCCATCACCAGGCCCTGTTCACCCACGGCCTGGCGCAGCAGCGCGTAGGACAGGCCGGTGCCGGCGCCGACGTCGAGCACAGTCTGCCCGGGCTGCAGTTGCAGCAGCGCGATCGTGCGTTCGCGCAGCGGCATCGTGAACTGCGCCGAGGCGTCATAACCCGCCGCGCGCGCGCGGTAGCGCTCGATCGAGATCTGGTTGGCGTTCGGCTTGGACATGGGTGCATGCTTGGTTTGTCGGTCGGCGCGAAGGTTCCTGCGGTCAGTGCGTCATGGCACGCCGCCAACCGTAACTCAGCAGGTCCACCAGCGCCACCAGCAGCAGCATCGCGCCGAGGATGGTGCAGGTCTTGTTCATGTGGAACAGGCCCATGTGAAACGACAGCAGTTGCCCCAGGCCGCCGGCGCCGACGACGCCGAGCACGGCGGCCGCGCGGATGTTGTTCTCCCAGCGGTAGAGCGTGTAGCTCATGAGCTGCGGCACGATTTGCGGCAGCGTGGCATAGAGAAAGACGCGGCCCGCTGGCACGCCCTGCGCGCGCAGCGCAAAGCCGGGACCGGGTGGGGCGTTCTCGATCGCCTCGGCAAACAGGCGGCCGAGCACGCCGGTGGTGTGAAACGCCAGCGCCAGCGTGCCGGCAAACGGGCCGAGGCCGGCGGAGATCAGCAGCAGCGCGGCCCACACCAACTCGGGGATCGAGCGCAGCGCGTTGAGAACGAGGCGCGTCGGCGCGCGCGCCCATGCCCGGTCGTCGGCATGCATGCGTGCCGCCGGCAAGGCCAGCAACAGCCCGAGCGCGGCAGCAAGCAGCGTGCCCAACGCCGACATCGCCAGCGTTTCGGCCGTGGCCCAGGCGACTTTGCCGAGGAAGGGCTGCGACAGGTCGGGAGGGAAGAACTCGCGGACGAAGCGTCCCATGCTCGCCGCAGCGTCGGCGGAGAAGAACGAGCGCCATTGCAGATCGAGCGACCAGAAGCTGGCGACGATCAGCACGACGATGCCGAGCGCGAACCAGCAGGCCGTGCAGCGCGCGTCGAACAGGCGCGGCGGCAGGCGGTAAGTCTGGTTCGCGGCTTCGTTCATCCGAGTGCCTTGCGCAAATACGAACTCGCCCGATCCGCCAGCGCGACGAGCGCAATGAACACCAGCAGCATCGTCGCCATCTCGCCGCCGTTGAACATCTTGGCCGAGTTGTCCATCTGCTGGCCCAGGCCGCCGGCGCCGACGAAGCCGAGCACCACCGACGAACGGATCGCGCACTCCCAGCGGTACACGGTGTAGCTGACGAGCTCGGCGGCGTTGGTCGGCAGCACGGCATAGAAGAAGGCCTGCAGGCGGCCGGCGCCGTTGCGCATCAGCGCCTCGGCGGCCTGCGTCTCGCCGGACTCGAGGATCTCGCCGTAGACCTTGCCGAGCATGCCGCCATAGGTCAGCGCGATCGCCAGCACGCCGGCCGTCGGGCCGAGGCCGACGACGCGCACCAACACCAGCGCGAACACCAGCTCGGGCACCGAGCGCAGCACGATCAGCAGCGCGCGCATCGATTGCCGCGCGATGAAAGGCAGACCGGCCATGCGGCCCGACAGCGCGGAAAGCGACAGCACGCGCGTCGACAGCAGCGTCAGAGGGACCGCGATGACGAGGGCCAGCGTGATGCCGGCCGTGGCGATGGCCACCGTGCGCCAGGTCTCGCGCATCACCAGGGCGAGGAATTCGGCGTTGCCTGTCGGCGGGAAAAAACTGCCGACGAACTTGCGCGTCTGCTCGAGGCTCGCCGGCTCGAACAGCGACCAGGGCTTGAACTCGGTGGCGACGAGCATCGGCCACAGCAGCACGATTGCGGCGCCGATCCAGAAGACACGCTTCATCCACGCTGGGTCGCGGTCAGGCGCAAGTAGCGTGGCCGTGTTCATCGGCAGTGCATCACCGCCGGCTGCTGCGGCAACACCGATGGCTCGAACTCGGAACCGCCCGGATCGCCCAGGCGCTCGAACTCGCTGCCGTACAGCTCGGCGAGCATGTCGCGCGTGACCTGGGCAGCGGGAAGGTCGAAGGCCACGCGGCCGGCTTTCAGACCAACGATGCGCGCAAAGTGATCGAGCGCCACGTCCACCTGATGCAGCGTCGCCACGAGCGTCACGCCGCGCGCCTTCGACTCACCCACCAGCGTGCCGATGGCCTGCCGCGCGCGTGTCGGGTCGAGCGCCGACAGCGGCTCGTCGATCAGCCACAGGGTGGCCGGCGACAGCAGCGCCCGCGCCAGGCCGACACGCTGTCGCTCGCCGCCGGAGAGGCGATCAACACGCTCGAAGAGTTTGTCGGCCAGGTCGAAGCGCGACAGCGCGGCATGCGCGCCTGCGATGTCGTCCGGGTGGAACAGAGAACGCAAGGCGGACCACAAGCCCTGGGCCGGCAGACGCGCGGCGAGGATCGCCGTGACCACGCGCTGCCGAGGCGGCAGCGGCGGCACCTGCGGTGCTAGAAAGAGCTGGCCTCGCAGACGCTGCAGCGCAGACCGTGGCAGCGACCACGGCGCTTGCGCATCGAGCGTCACCGTGCCTTGCGACGGCGGCAGCGCTGCCGCCACGACATGCAGCAGCGTCGTCTTGCCAGCGCCCGACGGGCCGATGACCGCGACCTGCTCGCCATGCGCGACCACCAGCGTCACGCCATCGAGCGCTGCCGCCGCGCCGGCGTTGGCGGCCGGGTGGCGCGCGGCACAGTCCGTCAGATGCAAGTTCATTGCTCGCTCGGCCCTTCAAGCAACCGCCGCGGATCGGGCTTCGCCCGGCCGCAGGCGGGCCTTGCAGGCCGCATGGGCGCGAGACGCGCCCATTCCTCGGTCCGTCCAAGCCGACGCAGGTCGGCGTGGAGCCGCGGACCTCTGCCCCCTGGGGGGAGGCGGCGCAGCCGCTTCCGGGGGGTCAAAGCAATCCGGCGCTCTTGCCGGCGGCTTCGATGCCCTTGTAGTTCTCGGGCGAGGTCGGGATGTAGCGCGTGGCGCGGTTGAGCAGCAGGATCTCTTTGCCCTCGGGCGTGTTCGCATCCAGGTCGAGCAGTGCCCTCGTCACCTTGGTGCGCAGGTCGGCCGGCATGTCGGCGTGCACCGACCAGTTGTAGTTGAAGTAGGGCGGCGTGGTGAAGAACACATCGACGGCCTTGGTGTCGACCTTGTTCTCACCGACGAACTTCTTCCACACCGTGATGTCCAGGGCCGCCGCTTCGACCTTGCCGCTGACCACCGAGGCGATCGTCGCGTCGTGCGCGCCGCTGTAGGCCACACGCTTGAAATCCTTGTCGGGGTCGATCTTGTCCTGCAGCAAAAAGTGGCGCGGCATCAGGTGGCCCGAGGTGCTGCTCTGCGAGCCGAAGCTGACCTGCTTGCCCTTCAGATCGCCGAGCGTCTTGATGCCCGAATCGGTCTTGGCGATGAAGACCGACTGGAACTTGGTGTCTTCCTCGCGCTGCGCGACCGGCACGATCTTGCCGCCCGAGCGGATCTGAGCCTGCACATACGTGAAGCCGCCGAACCAGACCAGATCGACCTTCTTGTTGACCAGCGCTTCGACCGCGGCCGGGTAGTCGCTGACCGGCGTGAACTCGACTTTCATGCCGATCTTCTTTTCGAGGTAGCTGGCGATCGGCGTGAACTTGCGCACCTGCTCGGTGGCCACTTCCTCGGGGATCGTGGTGACGCGAAAGACCTGCTGCGCATGGGCCAGCGCGCCGAAGGTGAGCAGCGTGCAAGTCATCAGGCTGCGCAGGGTGCGGGACGAAGAAAAGCTGAGCATGGCCGTGTTTCTCCTGTAAGGAATGGGATCGGTCGGGGACCAAGGGCAGGGATTACAGCGCATCGCGCGGGCACGCGCATTGCCCGCTGCTACATTGCCCTCATGACGGAAAGCCTGTCCGTGACAAGCCTGAAAAAACCGCTGTTCGTTCAACTGCACGACGCGCACAGCGCCGACCCGCGCGCCGAACTCAGCGCCGGCTTGCTGGCCAGCGCGGCGACGGTCTCGCCGAAGTATTTCTACGACGCGCTCGGCTCGCGCCTGTTCGACGCCATCACCGAGCTGCCCGAGTACTACCCGACGCGCACGGAGGCGCAGATCCTGCGCTCGTGCGGCGCCGAGATCGCCGCCGCCGTCGGCAGCGGACGCACGCTGGTCGATCTGGGCGCCGGCAACTGCGAGAAGGCCGGACGCCTGTTCGACACCTTGAAGCCCAGCCGCTACGTGGCGGTGGACATCTCGGTCGAGTTCCTGCGCCACTCGCTGGCCTGCTTGCAGCGCGAGCACACGGCGCTCGACATGGTCGGCGTCGGCGTCGATTTTTCGCAGTCGCTGCAACTGCCGGCCGAGGTCGGCGATGCGCCGCGCACCCTGTTCTATCCCGGCTCGTCGATCGGCAACTTCACGCCGGCCGATGCGCAGGCGTTTCTGCAGCGAGTGCGCGAGGCCTCACCCGGCGGCAACCTGCTGATCGGCGTCGATCTCATCAAGGCCAAGCCGGTGCTCGACGCGGCCTACGACGACGAGCTGGGCGTCACCGCGGCCTTCAACCTCAACACGCTGGCCCATGTGAACCGCCTGCTCGGCAGCAACTTCGTGCTGCGGCAGTGGCGGCACGTGGCCTTCTTCGACGGGCCGGCGTCGCGCATCGAGATGCACCTGGAAGCCCGCGAGGCACTGAGCGTGCGTTGGCCCGGCGGCGAGCGAGCGTTCAAGCCCGGCGAGCGCATCCACACCGAGAACTCCTGCAAGTACACGGTGGAGAGTTTCGATGCGCTGCTGCGCCGCGCGGGCTACACAAAGACGCGGTGCTGGACCGACGAGCAGGGCTGGTTCGCGGTGTTCGCGGCAGCGTAGGCGCCTTCCCCCTTTCAGGATGAGAGAGCAACAGTCCTGAAACCCGCGAACACGTCGCTGCGTTGCGCTGCAAAGTAGTTGCGGTAACGCGGGTGCTTCATCAACGCAGGCGTGGCGAACGAGCCGCCTTTCAACACCGGGCGGCCATCGAACCACGGCGCCGAGTACTCGCGGTAGGGGTGGGGCGTGAAGCCCGGCCACGCGGCGAACGGCGAGGCGGTCCATTCCCAGACTTCGCCGAAAGAAAAAACCTCGACGTGCTGGCGTTGTGCCCAGACCCACTCGTGTTCCGTCGGCAAGCGCCGCCCGGCCCAGCGGCACCAGGCCTGCGCGTCGTGGGCGGACAGGTGCACCGCGGGCGCGTCGAGGTCGAGTGCGGTCCAGCGGCCGAACGCGGCGCGCTTGAAGCCGTGCTCGCAGGCCTCGTCACGCACCACATGCGCCGGCAGTGCGCCGCCACCTTCGAACCAGGGCAGCAGATCGCGCCAAGTGACGGGCGCGCTGTCGATGGCGAAGGCAGCGATCTCGACCTCGTGCGCGCCGAGCTCGTTGTCGAAGGCGAAGCCGCCTTCGTCGTCGCCGACGACGAGCGTGCCGCCCGCCACCGCGAGTTCGCGCCGCGGCGGCGCTGCCCCCGGTGCCGCTTCGCTGACTTGCCAGCCTTGACCTTGAGCGATCATCAGGCCGGCCTCGAGGTGCATCGCCTCGTGCATCAACACCAGGCGGAAGAAGTACAGCGCCTCGTCGCTGTTGGCTGCGCCGTCGAGCAGCGACAGCGTGCGCTGCCGTATCTGCGACAAACTGTCGACCGTGCGCCGAGCGTCGGGCAGGGCGAGGTGCCAGCGCGTGGCGTGCGGCACGTGGCTCGAGTCGTACAGCGCGTCGGCGCCGGGCAGCAGCGGTGCGGCCCGCGCGGCGTCGGGGTCGGCCTGCGTGCCGCGGTGGCGCTGGCTGTTGCGTGCGATCCAGAACTCTTCGAACCAGCCGGTGTGGCCCAGCTCCCACAGCGGCGGGTTGACCTCTTCGGCGTAGGCGATGTCGAGCCGGCCGCCGCGTGCGTGGCGCACGCCGTCGAACAAGGCCAACGTCTGCCCGCGCAGGGCAGTCAAGGCGCGGGCCAGCGTCGCTGCGTCGGCGCGTCGAATGCCCTCGGGACTGACTAAGCTGTGGGTCATGGGAAGAACAAAACCGATGCTCGCCTTGATCACGCCGGCGCTGGCCGCCGCCAACAACGGCAACTGGCAGACGGCGCAGCGCTGGGCGCGCATGTTGGCTGCCGATTATGAAGTGCGGCTCGGCAAGGAGTGGGACGGCGTCCCTGCCGACGTGATGCTGGCCCTGCACGCGCGTCGTTCGGCGCCGAGCATCGCCGCGTGGTCGGCGTCGCGCCGGCCGCTGGCCGTGGCGCTGACCGGCACCGACCTCTATCGCGATGTGCCCAACGCCGATGCCGACGCGCTGCGATCGCTGGCCCTGGCCGATCGCCTGATCGTGCTGCACGAAGGCGCGCCCGCCGACGTACCCGCCGAACACCGCACCAAGTGCGTCGTCTGCTTTCAATCCACCGCATCGCGCCGGGCGCTGCCGAAAACGACACGCCACCTGCGCGCGCTGATGGTCGGCCATTTGCGCGACGAGAAAGACCCGCGCACCGCGTTCGCCGCGATGCGGCTTCTCGCGCAGCGCGACGACATCCTGCTCGACCACATCGGTGCGCCGCTCGACGAGTCGCTGGGCGGTGAGGCGCAAGCGCTGATGCGCGAGCAGCCGCGCTACCGCTGGCTCGGCGCACTGCCGCACGCGGCCACGCTGCGCCACATCCAGCGCGCGCATGTGCTGGTGCATCCGAGCGCGATGGAGGGCGGCGCGCATGTGGTGATGGAGTCCATTCGCTCGGGCACCCCCGTGCTGGCGTCACGTGTCTCCGGCAACGTCGGCATGCTCGGGCGCGAGTACCGGGGGTACTTCGAATCCGGCGACGCGGCCGGCCTGTCGGCCCTGTTGCAGCAACTGCGCGACGACCCGGCTATGCTGCAAAGGGTTCGCATGCAGTGCGACCAACGCTCGCCCTTGTTCGAGCCTGCGCGCGAACAGGCCACGCTGAAAAACGTGATCGCCAAAATGCTGGAGACCGCCCGTGAACGCCGCTGATCCACCCCCGACCGAACCGCGCCTGACCGCGCTCTCCCATGGTGGAGGCTGCGGTTGCAAGATTGCTCCCGGTGTGTTGAGCGAAATCTTGCAAGGCATGAGCCCGATGTTGATGCCCAAGGAGTTGTTGGTCGGCATCGAAACCGCGGACGACGCAGCCGTGTACCAGTTGAACGACGAGCAGGCGCTGATCGCGACGACCGACTTCTTCATGCCGATCGTCGATGACCCGTTCGAGTTCGGCCGCATCGCGGCGACGAACTCGATCAGCGACGTCTACGCGATGGGCGGCAAGCCCATCCTCGCGCTGGCGTTGGTCGGCATGCCGATCGGCGTGCTCTCCACCAAGACCATCGGCCGCGTGCTCGAAGGCGGCAACCAGATCGCGCGCGCGGCCGGCATCCCGATCGCCGGCGGCCACACGATCGATTCGGTCGAAGCGATCTATGGCCTCGTCGCCCTCGGCCTCGTGCATCCGAAGCGCATCAAGCGCAATGCCGACGCCAAGGTCGGTGACCGACTGATCCTGGGCAAGCCGCTCGGCGTCGGCGTGATGTCGGCGGCGTTGAAGAAGGAGCAGCTATCGCCGGACGACTACGCGCTGATGATCTCGTACGCGACCAAGCTCAACACGCCGGGCCCCGACCTCGCGGCGTTGGATGGCGTGCATGCGCTGACCGATGTCACCGGCTTCGGTTTGGCCGGCCACGCGCTCGAAATCGCCAAGGGCGCGAAGGCGCATGTCGTCATCGATTGGGCCAAGGTGCCGCTGATCGGCGGTGTGCGCGAGCTGGCAACACAGGGGCACATCACCGGCGCGTCGAATCGCAACTGGGCCGGCTATGGCGAGCAGGTCGTGCTACCGGCGAACTTTGCGAAAGAAGACCAGGCGCTGCTGACCGACCCGCAGACCAGCGGCGGTCTGCTCGTCTCGTGCAACGCGACGGCGGTGCACGAAGTGATGGCGATCTTCCGCCGCCACGGCTTCGAGGCGGTGGCCGAAATCGGGCACATCGCTGCGCATCACGGCGGTGCGCGCCTGACGGTTCGCTAAAGCAGGAGCGCTGCCATGTTCACCGCCGAGTTCCTCATCACGTCGCTGATCGTCGTGCTCATGCCGGGCACCGGCGTCGTCTTCACGGTCTCGACAGGTCTGACGCAAGGCCGAAGGGCGAGCTTCTTTGCGTCGCTGGGTTGCACCCTCGGCATCGTGCCGCACCTGCTGGCCACCGTGCTCGGCTTGGCGGCCGTGCTGCACACGAGCGCGGTTGCCTTCCAGGCTCTCAAATACGCCGGCGTCGCCTACTTGTTCTATCTGGCCGTTACAACCTGGCGCGACCGATCTGCATTCGTCGTCGATGACAGGCAAGGCGCGGCCGGAGCGACCGGCCTGGTCGTCAAGGCCTTTCTGCTGAACATCTTGAACCCGAAGCTCACCATCTTCTTTCTCGCGTTCCTGCCGCAGTTCGTCGAGCCGGGTGCGAGTTCGCCGCTGCTGGCGCTGCTGGGCCTGAGTGCCATGTTCATGGCGATGACGTTCGGCGTCTTCGTCGTTTATGGCCTGTTGGCGCACGCGTTTCGCAAAGCCGTCATCGAGTCACCGCGCGTTCAAGCCTGGCTGCGCCGCACGTTCGCGGGCGCATTTGCCGGCCTCGGTGCCCAGCTCGCATTGTCGGAGCGGTGAAGCTTTTCATGTCCACGGAGTCGTTGTCCATGCGTGCATCGAGTGTCCTCCTCGCCGCGGCATTGCTTTTGGCAGCCTGCGGCACCAACGTCGTCAATCCCGTCAGCGGCGAAGCCGAACGCAGCGTGATGGACGAGAAGACCGAGGTCGCTGAAGGCAAGAAGGCGCACGAAGAGGTGATGAAGGAGTTCGGCGGGCCGCTCGCCAACCCGAAGCTGCAGGCTTACGTCAACGACATCGGCCAGCGCCTCGCAAAACAATCGCACCGCGCCAACCTGACGTGGACCTTCACCGTGCTCGACAGCCCGGACGTCAACGCCTTCGCCTTGCCCGGCGGCTACGTGTACGTGACGCGCGGCATCATGGCCTACATGGACAGCGAGGCCGATCTGGCCGGCGTCATCGGCCACGAGATCGGCCACGTGACGGCGCGCCACGGCGCGCAGCGCGCGACGAGAACGCAGCGCGCCGGCGCCGGCGTGATGGCGGCCACCGTGCTCGGCGTGCTGGTCGAAGCGGTGACCGGCGTCGGCGGTGCTGCGCAGGCGGCCAATCAGGTCTCGACCGGCATCGCGGCCGGCTCGATCGCCTCGTACAGCCGCGAGCAGGAACTGCAGGCCGACAAGCTCGGCGCCGAGTACCTGTCACGCGTCGGCTACAACCCGAAGAACATGGTCGACGTGATCGGCGTGCTGAAAGACCAGGAGCGCTTCGCCATCGACAACGCGCGCGCCGCCGGCAAGAAGGTGCCTGAAGCAGGCAGCGGCGGCAACTGGCTGGCGTCGCACCCGACCAACGAGCAGCGCCTGTCGCAGATCACCGGCATCGCCGACCGCTACAAGGGCAACTTCGCCGACGATGCCCGTGCGCGCTATCTGCAAGCCATCGACGGCATCACCTACGGCGACGGCCGCGAGCAGGGCGTCGTGCGCGGGCAGAATTTTTTCCACGAGCCGCTCGGCCTGGCGCTGACGGCGCCGGCCGGCTGGAGCTTCGACAACAACGCCGACGAGCTCTACATCATCAACCCCACGGGCGATGCGGCGGTGGTGATGAAGTTGATCCCGCCCAACGCCGGCAAGACGCACGAGGAGATCCTGCGCAATGGTTTCAAGGCCAGTCAGGGCCGCACCGAGCGCAACCCCGTGGGCGGGTTCGAGGCCACGTACTTCGTCGGCCAGCGCGCCGCGGCGCAGAACCAGACGCAGCCGCTCGAAGTGACGCTCATCAACGGCCCCGGCGGGCGCACCTACGCCTTCCTGCACGCCGGGCGCGATGCGGCCACGTTGCAGCGCAACCGGGCCGCGCTGCGCGAGGCCACGGCGTCGTTCCGTGCTTTCGCGGCGAACGACCGCGCCGCGGCCAGGCCGTGGACGATCCGCAGCGTGAACATGCCGTCCGGCGGCTTTGCCGAACTGGCGCGCCGCTCGCCGCTCGGCGCGCAGGCCGAGCGGGAGTTGAAGTTGCTCAACGGCGTTTACGGCAGCGGCAACATCGCGGCCGGGCGGCCGGTGAAGGTGGTGGAGTAGCTCTGCGCAGGTTCAACCGCGCCTGGCCGGTTTCTTCGGCCATGTTGTGAAGAGCGCAAAGCCGAGGGCGGGAGCGCGGCGACGCGCCACTGCGGCGGTCGGCGCCCGAGGCGCGCCGACTTCGCTGCGGTGCTCAGGATTCGGTCGCACTGCGTAACTTGCTGCGCTCACTGCGTTCGCTGCGCTCGGACAGACGCAGTGAGTCAGTTTTG
>JANNJX010000673.1:0-4632 GCA_031396005.1 Burkholderiales bacterium | reverse complement strand
GTCAAGCTGACGCCGACGGCGTTCCTGATCGACAAGCATGGCCGCATCGTCAAGCGCTTTCTCGGCGCACCGGACTTCGCCGCGCTGGACGAACTCATCGGCGAGTTGCTCGCCGAAAGCTGATCAGATCATGGCCGGCCGAGGTTCTGGGTCCAGTAGGTGCCGTACTGGCTGCCATCGTTGCGCGCACAGGCCAAGGCGAATTCGGTGAAGCGCGGGTTCATCAGATTCACGCAGTGCCCGTCACTGGCCATCCAGCCGCTGACGACGCTGTGCACGCTGCCGTAGCCGGCAGCGATGTTCTCACCCACTGTCGACCACGTGTAGCCGGTTGCGTTGATGCGATCGACCATGCTGCGGCCATCGCGGCTGTCGTGGCTGAAGTAGTTGTTGTCGGCCATGTCGCGCGAATGGCCGTAGGCGGCGACACCTAGCCGCGCATTGATCGTCAGCGCGGCCGCGGGTGCGAAGCTGCCGCGCGCGCCGCAACTCGCACCGGCAGCGCGTTGCTGATTGACGAAGCGCAGCGCGTCGGCCTCGAAATTCGCCAAACCGCAGGCCGTGTCGGCCGCCGGCGCACTGACGGTCGGTGGAGCGGGCGCAGGAGATGGCGATGGCGCCGTCGCGTTTGCAGGCGTATCGGCCGCTGCGGCGGAGACGTTGCTGTTGTTGCTGTCGTCGTCGCCACCGCCGCCGCAGGCCTGCAGCAGTGCCAGCAGCACGACCACTGCGAAGGGAGGAAAGGTTTGCCATCTCATCCCGCCAGCGTGCCTTGAGTACGTGTTCGCAGGCTGCGCAAGATGCAAGCAAATGACGCAGCCTGTGCAGCCGCGCGGCGGGCCTGTGAAATAGGAACGCTGCTGCGGCGCTCAGCCTGCCGTCACGCCGGCTGCGTGGGCCTGCTGGTCGGCGTGATAACTCGACCGCACGAGCGCACCGACGGCGGCGTGCGTGAAGCCCATCGCCTCGGCTGCACTTTCGAACATCGCAAACGTATCCGGGTGCACATAACGCCGCACCGGCAGGTGGTGGCCGCTCGGCGCCAGGTACTGGCCGATCGTCAACTTGTCGATGTCGTTGGCGCGCATGTCGCGCATCGCGGCAAGGATTTCGTCGTCGGTTTCGCCCAGGCCGACCATCAGGCCGACCATCAGGCCGCTCTTCGTCGGGATGTGCGGGAACAGCGCCTTGAACTTCTTCAGCAGGTTCAGGCTGAAGGCGTAATCGCTGCCCGGGCGGGCTTCCTTGTAGAGGCGCGGCACCGTCTCGAGGTTGTGGTTCATCACGTCCGGCGGCGCGGCTTTCAGGATGTCGAGCGCTCGGTCGTCGCGGCCGCGGAAGTCGGGCACCAGCACCTCGATCGTCGTCAACGGCGACAGCGCGCGCGTCTGGCGGATGCAATCGACGAAATGCGCCGCGCCGCCGTCGCGCAGGTCATCGCGATCGACGCTGGTGATGACGACGTACTTCAGCTTCAAGGCCGCGATCGTCTTGGCCAGGTTGGCGGGCTCGCTCGCATCGAGCGGGTCCGGCCGGCCGTGGCCGACATCGCAGAACGGGCAGCGCCGCGTGCACTTGTCGCCCATGATCATGAAGGTCGCCGTGCCCTTGCCGAAGCACTCGCCGATGTTCGGGCACGACGCCTCTTCGCACACCGAATGCAGCTTGTGCTCGCGCAGGATCTGCTTGATCTCGTAGAAGCGAGAGTTGGGCGTGGCTGCCTTGACGCGGATCCAGTCGGGCTTCTTCAAGACCTCCGCCGGCACGATCTTGATCGGGATGCGCGCGGTCTTGGCTTGCGCCTTTTGTTTGGCGGTGGGGTCGTAGGCGGTGTCGGTCATGGTGTGAATTGGCTCGCCAGGCGCGTCGCCAGCCGATCGGCCGCCTCGCGCCAGGTCGTGTTGACGCCCAGTTTAGCGAGGTCCACGGTCGCCAGTCCGACGTAGCCGCAGGGGTCGATACGCGAAAAGGGTTCGAGGTCCATCGCCACGTTCAGCGCCACGCCGTGATACGCGCAGTGTCGGCTGACCTTGATGCCCAGGGCGGCGATCTTGCCCAGGCCCCTGAACGGTTGACGCGCATCGGCCGGGCCGCTGAGTGCCGCGTGCGCAAACGGATCGTCGAGCCGCACATAGAGGCCCGGCGCGCCGGCCAGGCGGTGTCCCGTGACGCCATAAGACTCCAGCACTTTCAGCACCGCCGACTCGATGCGAAACACGTACTCCTTGACGTAGATGCCTTGGCGGCGCAAATTGATCAGCGGGTACGCCAGCACCTGCCCCGGCCCGTGGTAGGTGACCTGGCCGCCGCGATTGCTCTGCATGACCAGGATGTCGCCCGCGCCGTGCACGTGTTCGGCGCGGCCGGCCACGCCTTGGGTGAACACCGGGTCGTGCTCGGCCAGCCACAGCTCGTCGGGCGTACGTGGGCCGCGCGCTTCGGTAAAAGCGCGCATCGCCTCGGCGGTGGCGGCCCAGTCGCAGCGGCCGAGGTTTTTGATCAGCATCGGCCATGAGTCTCGCACGCGCATGCAAGGTTTCCCCGCGCCAGCCGACTGACGCCAAACCGCGTATCGTTATGTCATGAACAAGCTGTTGTCGATCTTGTTGCTGGCGCTGGCCGGCGCGCCGGCGGCCGCGCAACTGCCGCTCGACGCGGCAGTCGCCGCCTACCAGCGCGGTGACCTGACGCAGGCCCGGTCGGCCTTCCTGCAGCTCTCGGCCAAGGGCGTGCCGGCCGCGGACTACAACCTCGCGGTGATGCACCTGAAGCGCGAAATGCCCGCCGCCAGCGATCGCGAAGCGCTGCGCCTGATGACGCGCGCCGCCGAAGCCGGTTTCGTCACGGCGATGGTCGGCCTGGCCGAGTTGCACGAGTTGGGCCGCGCCGGCGTGAAGGTCGATCTCGCGCAATCGGTGCTGTGGAGTCGCCGCGCCGCCGAGGCCGGCAGCGTCGACGCGCAGGTCGACGTGGCCACCGCGCATTACCTCGGCCGCGGTGCCGCCAAGGACGTGGCGCTGGCTGCGCGCTGGTACCGTCTGGCCGCGCAGCGCGGCGACGTCGGCGCGATGTTCATCGTCGCCTCGTTCTATGAAAGCGGCGAAGGCGTCGAGCGCGATCTGGACGAAGCGCGCTACTGGTACGCCGCTGCGGCGCGCAACGGTGAACCGGGCGCCGATCTGAAGGTCAAAGAGCTCGACACCAAGCTCACCAAGCCGACGAGCTAAAGAACGACCTTGACCATCGGGTGCGTGGACAGCGTGCGGTACAGCTCGTCGAGCTGTTCGCGGCTGGTCGCCGTGACAGTGATCGTCAGGCCGAGGTACTTGCCGCCCTTGCTCGGCCGCGATTCGACGCTGCTGGCGTCGAACGTGGAATCGAACTGACGTGCAATCGAGACAACCGCTTCGGTGAAGCCTTCAGCCTGCGTGCCCATGACCTTGATCGGGAACGCGCTCGGGTACTCGATCAAACTCTGTCCGGGCGGTATCTCGCCAACGCTCATATCGACTGCGTCACCTTCGCGCGCTGATAAGCCTCGTACAGCCTTGCATACACCGGCCCGGGCTTGCCGCGCAGCGCGCCGTGGCCGACCGGCTCGCCGTCGAGCTTGGTCACCGGCAGCACCTCTTTGGTCGCCGAACTGAGGATCACCTCGTCGGCCGAGCGCACATCGGCCTCGCTGATCGGCTTGAGGTTGTAGGCGATGCCTTCTTCCTCGCACAACTCGTGCAGCAGCTCGACGCGGATGCCCTCCAACACATGCTCGCTCTTCGGCGGGCCGAGCAAGGCGCCGTCCTTCGCGATCCAGACGTTGCTGGCCGCGGCTTCGGTCAGCCACGGCCCGCCCGAGGCGACACCGGAGCCGCCATCGCGGAACATGATGGTCTCGACGGCGCCGTGGTCGGCCGACATCTGCCGCGCCAGCACGTTGCCGAGCAGCGAGATGCTCTTGATGTCGCCGCGCTCCCAGCGAAAATCGCGCGCCGTCGTGCAAGCAACGCCGCCGTGGCGCTGCTCTGGCGTGGCCTGCTTCATCGGGTTGCTCATCATGAACACCGTCGGTGCGACGCCTTCGGGCATCGCATGGTCGCGCGGCGCCACACCGCGCGTGACCTGCAGGTAGATCACCTGGTCGGCCGCGCCTTCGGTTTCCGCCAGCGCCGAAGCGAGTTTGCGGCAGCGTTCGAGCCAGGCCTCGCGCGACAACGGATTGTCGATGCGCACCTTGCCCAGCGAGCGGTCCAGGCGCGCCATGTGATCGTCAAAGCGGAACAGCTTGCCCGCATACACCGGCACCACCTCGTAGATGCCGTCGCCGAACAGGAAGCCGCGGTCGAGCACGCTCACCTTCGCCTGCGACTGGGGCTCGTAGGCGCCGTTGAGGTAGCACAGCCGGTCGGTCATCTCGAACTCTCCTGGTGGCGACGGGTGGCAGTTGATTGTGCTACTTGATCCAAAGCCGCACGGAGTCCCAGGCCCGACCGAGCCGGCCGGCCTGCTCGACCGCCTCCTGCACCACCAACGGCACCTCGGCCACCGGCGCGCCGGCCGCGGTCGTGACCTTCAGCGTGCCGACGCGCTGGCCCTTGGCCAGCGGCGCCACCAGCGGGTCGGTGCGCTGCACTTCGG
>JANNJX010000647.1:0-6020 GCA_031396005.1 Burkholderiales bacterium | reverse complement strand
TTTTTCAGGCCGGTACAGCCTGACAACCTATGCCCCCACGCTCGCTTTGCTCGCTGCCCCCCGAGGGGGTGCGTCAGTGGCTTCGGACGGCCGGGCGCCACTGACATGCCCTTCACGCTCGCCGATTTCGATTTCAACCTGCCGCCGGACCTGATTGCGCAGCACCCGGCCGCCGAGCGCAGCGCGGCGCGCCTGCTCGACGGCCGCGGTGAGCAACCCGTCGATCGCGTTTTCCGCGACCTGCCGCAACTGCTCGACGCCGGCGATCTGCTGGTCTTCAACGACACGCGCGTCATCAAGGCGCGCCTGCATGGACGCAAGGCCGACAGCGGCGGCGCGGTCCAGGCGCTGGTCGAGCGCGTGTTGGTCGGACATGAAGTGCTGGCCCACCTGCGCGCCAGCAAGGCGCCGCGGCCCGGCAGCGTGATCCGCTTCGCCGACGCCTTCGACGCCGAAGTGCTCGGCCGCGCCGGCGCGGACAACGCGCTGTTCCACTTGCGACTGCCGAGCGATCCGCTAGCGCTGCTCGAAGCCCACGGCCACGTGCCGCTGCCGCCGTACATCACGCATGCCGATGCGCCCGACGACGAGGCGCGCTACCAGACCGTGTTTGCCGAGCGCCCGGGCGCGGTGGCGGCGCCGACGGCCGCGCTGCACTTCGACGCGCCGCTGTTGGCGGCGCTGGCGGCGCGCGGCGTGGCGACGACGAAGGTGACGCTGCACGTCGGCGCCGGCACCTTCCAGCCGGTGCGCGCCGAGCGCATCGAAGACCACCGCATGCACAGCGAGTGGTTCGAAGTCGGCGCGCAGACGGTGGCGGCGGTGCACGCGGCGCGCCAACGCGGGACGCGCGTGGTCGCGGTCGGCACGACCAGCGTGCGCGCGCTCGAATCGGCGGCGCAGGCGAGCGGCGAGCTCGAAGCGATGCGCGGCGAGACCACGATCTTCATCACGCCTGGCTTCGCGTTTCGCGTCGTCGACGCGCTGCTGACGAACTTTCACCTGCCCAAGAGCACGCTGATGATGCTGGTGTCGGCCTTTGCCGGCCACGCGCACGTGATGGCGCTGTATCGCCATGCGATCGAGGCCCGCTTTCGGTTCTTCAGCTACGGCGACGCGATGTTGCTGGCGCGCGCGTGAAGTTCGAACTCCTCGCCACCGACGGCCATGCCCGCCGCGGCCGGCTGACGCTCCACCACGGCGTCGTCGAGACGCCGATCTTCATGCCCGTGGGCACCTACGGCACCGTCAAAGGCGTGTTGCCGCGCTCGCTCGAAGAGATGGGCGCGCAGATCATCCTCGGCAACACTTTCCACCTCTGGCTGCGGCCCGGGCTCGAAGTGCTGCAAGCCTTCGGCGGGCTGCACCGCTTCGAGGGCTGGAACAAACCGATCCTCACCGACAGCGGCGGCTTCCAGGTCTGGTCGCTCGGCGAGATGCGAAAGATCAGCGAGGAGGGCGTGCGCTTCGCGTCGCCGGTCAACGGCGACAAGCTGTTCCTCACGCCCGAGGTCAGCATGCAGGTGCAGACGGTGCTGAACAGCGACATCGTGATGCAGTTCGACGAGTGCACGCCGTATGAAAGCAAAGGCGTGTTGACGACGGAGCGCGAGGCGCGCGAGTCGATGGCGCTTTCCCTGCGCTGGGCCGCGCGCTGCAAAACCGAGTTCGCGCGGCTGGAGAATCCGAACGCGCTGTTCGGCATCGTCCAGGGCGGCATGTTCGAGACGCTGCGCGAGGCCTCGGCGGATGCGCTGACGGCGATGGACTTCCCCGGTTACGCCATCGGCGGCGTCTCCGTCGGTGAGCCGAAAGAAGACATGCTGCGCATCATGGCGCACACGCCGCACCGCCTGCCGGCGCACAAGCCGCGCTACCTGATGGGCGTGGGCACGCCGGAGGATCTGGTCGAAGGCGTGGCGCAGGGCGTGGACATGTTCGACTGCGTGATGCCGACGCGCAATGCACGCAACGGCCACCTGTTCACGCGCTTCGGCGATCTGCGCATCCGCAACGCGAAGAACAAAAACGATCAGCGGCCGATCGACGAGACCTGCACCTGCCACGCGTGCGCAGGCTTCTCACGCGCTTACCTGCACCACCTCGACCGCTGCGGCGAGATGCTCGGGCCGATGCTGGCGACGATCCACAACCTGCACTACTACCTGAACCTGATGCGCGAGGTGCGCGTTGCATTGGATGGCGGGGCCTTTGCCGCGTGGCGCGCGCAGTTCAAGGTCGATCGCGCGCGTGGCGTCGATCCGCCCTGACTCACCAGAACTGCCAGCTGCCCGTCGCGATCACCCACACGCCGAGCGCAGCGTTGGTGACCGCGTGCGCGATCACCGCCACCCACAACTTGCCGGTCTTGATGTAGAGCAGCGCATAGACCAGGCCAGCGATCGCCGCGGCCAGCCACAGTGTGTGGGCGAGCGTGAAGACGAAGGTGGACAACAGCACAGCGCGCACGCCGACGCGCTGCGGCGCCACACCCTGGAACACCGGATGCTCGATCCAGCGCATCAGGAACGAGCGCCAGAAGAGTTCTTCCATCAGCGGCACGAGCAGCGTCGCGCCAGCCAGGCGGATGGCCACGTGAAGCCAGTCGATGGCGCCGCCGGCGGTGAGCGGATCGAACGGTGCGCTCGGCGTGCCGATGATCATCCATACCGCATCGAGGTGGATCCACAGCACGAAGACGCCGGCGCCGGCGGCGATGGCGATCAGCGACTCGCGCGCGTCGGGCAGCGTTTGCCGCGCCAGCTCGCCGTATTCGCGCCACCACCAGGCCAGCAGCGCGGCGGCGGCGATCACCGACAGGCCGTACAGCCCCTTTGCATCGAAACCCCAGGCGCCGTCGGCCGGCGCCTGGCTGCGCGCGATCAACAGCGCCATGAAGACAGCGAAGGGCGCGATGCGCGCGACAGCGGAGCGGCTGGGCAAGGGCATGTTGCGCGCATCGTAGACGCCGCGCAGGCGCCTGTGCGTCACTCGCTGGGCGGCGCGTCCTTGACGAAGCTCATCAGCAGGTTCAGCGACGCATCGTGCTGCTGCGCCAGGCGTGCGCCGCTGTCGCGCAGGCCGGCGCGTGTGAGCACTGCGCACCAATGCGCGGCCGGCGCGAAGTGCCGGCCCTCGGCGGTGTTGGCTTCCCAGGTTTGGCCCTGGCCGGCGTTGACGACGGTGTGCGTCAGCGCAACGAAGGCGCGCATGCGCTGGTCGCACACGTCGTGCTCGCGCAGGATGAAAGCGCCGCCGGGACGCAGCACGCGCGCGACCGATTGCACGAAGGCATCGACATGCTCCGGCGCGCAGTGGTGCAGGCCGCCGTAGCAGGCGACGACGTCGACGCTCGCGTCGGCGATCGAGGCCGGCAGCGGCTCGTACACGCCGATCGTCGCGCGCGTGTCGTGGGCCAGCACCAGGCGGCCCGCGACCTTCAGGCGCTTGTGCAGCACGTGGGCCTGGCGGCCGGTGGCGCCGATCTCGATGTAGCCGTCGATGCGTTGGCGCTCGCCCAACAGTTGCATCGTCTGCCGCTGCATCTCGGCTTTGTGCCGCTTGCGCGCCGGGCGTGTCAGACGCCGTTCGGCCAGCCACGGCTTCATGCTCGGCAGCTCGCGCTGCAAGTGGCGGTAGATGTCTTCTTCGCTGGTGAAGCGCGCGCAAGCGTCCTTGATCAACGAGTGCAAGCCGTCTTCCGGGTAGAGGCGGTAGAGGGTTTGCAGGAAGCGGAAGAAGCCGTCGTGCAGCTCCACGTCCTGGAACACGGCGTGAAAGTCGCTGTGCGGCGCCGGCGGCGGCGCGGGCTCGGTGGTCACGGTTGGCGCGTAGTACTTGTCCCAGAGCACGTTGCGCAGGCGGAACTGCGGATCGACCTTGGACTTCAACGCGAACAGCTCGCGCGAGCGCGGATAGGCGGCGTGGAATTGCTCGGGCGTGCCGTGCGGCTGGTACGGCAGGTAGTACGCGCCGCCGACAGCGATGGCGGCGTCGATCAGCTCGCGCGTCCACACCGCAACACGATTCGCTTCGTCGCGTGCGCTCTGCTTGTAGTACACGACGAAGGCGAACGTCTCGCCGCGCGCCCAGGCCAGCAGCGTGCCCGGGTCGGCATGGGCATGGCGCACCGAGATGTTGACGGCGTCGACGCGATGGCGCTTCAGGATCTCGGCCATCGTCGGCACGAACTCCAGGAAGCGCTCGGCCGGCACGAAATACTCCTGCAGCACGTAGGTGGCGTGCTCGCGCGTCGCCGGCTCGAGCTCGGCCACGTCGTAGCTGGCTTCGTAGTTGCGCCAGTGCACGGTCTTGTGGCGGTAGACCAGCGGGTCGATCAGGTACTCGCGGCGCCACTTGCCGAGCGGTTTGTCGGTGACGGCCCAGGTCAGGTAGCGGTGCAGCGGGTAGGCGGCATCGCTCTCGTGCAGCCGCCACGGTTCGGTCGGCGCGCGCTCGGTTTCGACCCAGGTGACCGAGCGCACGCGCGTGAACTCGGGCGGGTACAGGTCGGCGTTGTGGAAGACGGCCTGCGGGTCATTGCGGATCTTGTCCTTGAAGTGGCGCAGGTAGGCAGGCGCGCTCATCTTCGCGTTCACGCGCTGCAGGCGGTGGTTGTCGGCCAGGTCGAGCTCGGCCTCGGTGATCACGCCGACGCTGCCGTAACCGCCTATCGCGGCGAAGAACAACTCGCTGTTCACGCTGCGCGAGGCGTCGAGCACGGTGGCGTCGGCGAGCACGAGCTTGATCGCGCGCACGGTCAACACCACTGGTCCCAGGCCGATGTAGCGGCCGTGGCAGTTGACGGCCAGGGCGCCGCCGACGGTGAAGTTGGCGTAGCTCTGCATCACCTTCACCGACAGGCCATGCGGGTCGATGAAGCGCTGGATGTCGCGCCAGCGCGCGCCGGCCTGCACGCGGATCGTCTTGTCCGACGGCGAAAAGCCCAGCACCTTGTTCATCTGCCGCATGTCCAGGTGCAGGCTCTTCGGGCTGGCGCATTGGCCACCCATGCTGAAGCGGCCGCCGCCGATCGACACCGGACCGTCGGAGCGGCGCAGCGCCTCGGCCACCTCGTCGGTGTCGCGCGGCGTGACGATGGCCCACACCAGCACCGGGTTCGCGCCGGTGATGTCGTTGACGACGTTCGGCGTTTGCGTCATGGATGGAAGGCGTCGGTCACGATGGCGATGAACCGGCGCAGCCGCGGCAGCTGCATGAAGAAAGCTCCCTGTGTGGAGCGCCGCTCAGGCTGGACTCGGTGCTTGCAGCAGGCTGGCGACGCGCTGCTGTAGTTTCTCCGGAGTGACGCTCGCCGCCGGCTCCGCGGGCCCGCCGACGAGGCCCACTCGCGTGAAGAAGCCACGCCGGAACGGACGGCTCATCGCCTTGCCGCCACCGACGCGCGAAAAGAAAGATCCCCAGAGGTTGGTGAGCGCCAACGGCACGACAGGCACCGGATGTGTTTCGAGAATTTTCATGATGCCGCCCTTGAACGGCTGCAGCGTGCCGTCGCGCGTCAACGCGCCTTCGGGGAAGATGCAGAGCAGTTCGCCGGCGTCGAGCACGCGGCGCGCTTCGGCGAAGGCGTTGTCGTAGGTGGCGGGATCGGCCTTCTGCGGCGCGATCGGGATCGCCTTGGCGAGCTTGAACATCGCGCCGAGGATCGGGATGCGGAAGATCTGGTGGTCCATGATGAAGCGGATCGGCCGCGGGCTTGCCGCCATCAGCAGCACGGCATCGACGAAGCTGACGTGGTTGCAGACCAGGATCGCCGCGCCTTCGCTCGGGATGTGCTCGTCGCCTTTGACCTCGAAGCGGTAGACCAGGTGCGTGGCGATCCAGGCGATGAAGCGCAGCAAGTATTCGGGCACGAGCAGGAAGATGTAGGCGGCGACGAGCGCGTTGGCGATGCCGACGGCGAGGAAGAGCTGCGGCACAGTGGCCCCGGCACCGAGCAGCGCTCCGGCGATCGATGCGCTGCCGATCATGAACAGCGCGTTCAGGATGTTGTTGGCGGC
>JANNJX010000645.1:0-2186 GCA_031396005.1 Burkholderiales bacterium | reverse complement strand
ACGGTGTTCGACAACGTCGCCTTTCCACTGCGCGAGCACAGCGGCCTGCCCGAGTCGATGGTGCGCGACATCGTGCTGATGAAGCTGCACGCCGTCGGCCTGCGCGGCGCGGCGGGGTTGCGCATTTCGGAAGTCTCGGGCGGCATGGCGCGCCGCATCGCACTGGCACGCGCGATCGCGCTCGACCCCGAGCTCATCATGTACGACGAGCCCTTCGCCGGGCTTGATCTGATCTCGATGGGCGTCGCCGCCAACCTGATCCGCAAGCTGAACGACGCCACCGGCGCGACTTCGCTCGTTGTCTCGCACGACGTGCCGGAGTGCATGTCGATCAGCGACTTCGTAGTGCTTCTAGCTGCGCCCGGCGGACGCATCGTCGCGCAGGGCACGCCAGCGGAGCTGATGGCGTCCACGGACCCGGAGACGCGCCAGTTCGTGCGCGGCGAGCCCGATGGGCCGGTGAAGTTTCACTACCCGGCGCCGACGCTGGACGAAGATTTCGGAGTTCGAGCGTGAACCCGATTCAAGCAATTGGCGCGCGCACATTGCTGGCCATGCAGCGCTTCGGCCGCGCGGCGCTGTTCTTCATCGACCTGGTGGCGCACCTGCCGCCGGTGTTTCTGCGTTTCGGCCTGGTGATCAAGCAGATCCACGCCATCGGCAACCGCTCGCTGGTCATCATCCTCGCCTCGGGCCTGGCCGTCGGCTTCGTGCTCGCGCTGCAGATGTACTACGCGCTGTCCACCTACGGCGCCACCGAGTCGCTCGGCCTGATCGTCAACCTGAGTTTGGTGCGCGAGTTGGGGCCGGTGGTCACGGGGCTGCTGTTCGCCGGCCGCGCCGGCACGTCGCTGACCGCCGAGATCGGTCTGATGAAAGCCGGCGAGCAGTTGGCGGCGATGGAAATGATGGCCGTCGATCCACGGGCGCGCGTGTTCGCGCCGCGCTTTCTAGGCGGCATCATTTCGATGCCCTTGCTGGCCGTGTTGTTCTCGGCCGTAGGCATCATCGGCGCCTGGATCGTCGGCGTGGTGCTGATCGGCCTGGATGAGGGCAACTTCTGGTCGTTGATGCAGTCGCGCGTGGACGTGTTGCGCGACGTCGGCAATGGTGTGCTGAAGAGTTTCTTCTTCGGCGTGGTCTGCACGGCGGTGGCGCTGTACCAAGGCTGGCAGGCCGAAGCCACGCCGGAAGGCGTGGCCTACGCGACGACGCGCACTGTTGTCGTCTCGTCGCTCGGTGTGCTGGGCATGGATTTCGTGCTCACGGCGTTGATGTTTTCGGCGCCGTGAGCGCTGGCAAGGAGAGCGTTTGATGAACAAGAGAAGCATCGAAGTGTTGGTCGGCCTGTTCGTGCTGCTGGGCATCGCCGCGCTCGTCTTTCTGGCGCTGAAGGCGGCCAACCTGGCCAGCTTCGGCGAGCACAAGGGCTACACCGTCAGCGCCAAGTTCGACAACATCGGCGGCCTGAAGCCGCGCGCGCCGGTGCGCAGCGCCGGCGTCACGGTGGGTCGCGTCAAGAGCATCTCGCTCGACCCGAAAACCTACCAAGGCCACGTGCGCATGGAGATCGACAACTTCGTCAAGTTTCCCAAGGACACGTCGGCCAAGATCCTCACCGCCGGCCTGCTCGGCGACCAGTACATCGGCCTCGAGCCCGGCGCCGACGAGAAGGAGCTTGCCGATCGCGACGTGATCAAGCAGACGCAGTCGGCCGTGGTGCTCGAGAACCTGATCGGCCAGCTTATCTTCAACCGCGCCGCGGATGCCGGCAGCAGCACACCCGCCCCGGCAGAACCCGCGCCCAAGAAATGATGAATGCAAAACACCCACATGCAGCGCTGCTGGTGTTGGCCTTGGCGGCCGGGGCAGCGCATGCGCAATCGGCGAACGATCCGTTCGAGAAGACCAACCGCGCCATCTTCGGCTTCAATGAAGCGCTCGACACCGCGGTGCTGACGCCGGTGGCCAAGGGCTACCAGGCGGTGGTGCCGGAGTTGATGCGCACCGGCGTGACCAACTTCTTCGGCAACTTCGGCGACGGGTGGTCGGCGATCAACAACGCGCTGCAGGGCAAAGGCGAAGCCGCGGCAACGATGGTGGCGCGCGTGGCGACGAACACGCTGTTCGGCATCGGCGGCATCTTCGACGTTGCGAGCGACCTCGGCATGGAGCGCAGCAGCGAA
>JANNJX010000607.1:0-1706 GCA_031396005.1 Burkholderiales bacterium | reverse complement strand
CGAGGGCTACCCGGGCCGCCGCTACTACGGCGGCTGCGAGTACGTCGACGTGGTCGAGCAACTCGCCATCGACCGCTGCAAGCAGCTCTTCGGCGCGAAGCACGCCAACGTGCAGGCCAACTCCGGCTCGCAGGCCAACCAAGCCGTGTTCTTCGGCCTCTTGCAGCCGGGCGACACGATCATGGGCATGAGCCTGGCCGAAGGCGGCCACCTGACTCACGGCATGGCGCTCAACATGAGCGGCAAGTGGTTCAAGGTCGTCAGCTACGGGCTCGACGCCAACGAAGCGATAGACTACGAAGCGATGGAGCGGTTGGCACACGAGGCCAAGCCCAAGCTCATCATCGCCGGCGCGTCGGCCTACAGCCTCGCGATCGACTTCGAGCGCTTTGCCAAAGTGGCCAAGGCCGTGGGCGCAATCTTCATGGTCGACATGGCGCACTACGCCGGCCTGATCGCCGCCGGCGTCTACCCGAATCCGGTGCCGCATGCCGACGTGGTGACGTCGACGACGCACAAGAGCCTGCGCGGCCCGCGCGGCGGCATCATCGTGATGAACGACGACGACATCGCCAAAAAGATCAACAGCGCGATCTTCCCCGGCATCCAGGGCGGGCCGCTGATGCACGTCATCGCCGGCAAAGCGGTGGCCTTCAAGGAAGCGCTCGAACCGTCGTTCAAGGTTTATCAGCAGCAGGTGGTGACCAACGCCCGCGTGCTCGCGGAAACGCTGATCGCGCGCGGCCTGCGCATCGTCTCCGGCCGCACCGAGAGCCACGTCATGCTGGTCGACTTGCGGCCCAAGGGCCTCACCGGCAAAGAGGCCGAAGCGCTGCTCGGCCGCGCGCACATGACGTGCAACAAGAACGGCATCCCGAACGACCCGCAAAAGCCGATGGTGACTAGCGGCATCCGCCTGGGCTCACCGGCGATGACGACGCGCGGCTTCAAGGAAGAGCAGGCGAAGCAGACGGCGCACCTGATCGCCGACGTGCTCGATGCGCCGAACGACGAGAAGGTGATCGAGGCCGTGCGCGCCAAAGTCGCAGCACTGACGCGCGACTTCCCGGTGTACAGATAAACCGAGTGCGCTGCCCCTTCTGCACCCACGAAGAAACGCAGGTCGTCGAGACGCGCGAGTCCGACGAAGGCGACGTCATCCGCCGTCGCCGCCGCTGCACGCATTGCGACAAGCGCTTCACCACCTACGAGCGGCCCGAGATCGCGCTGCCGCAGGTGGTCAAGAAGGACGGCGCGCGCGCCGAGTTCGACGAAAGCAAGATCCGCGGCTCGATGCTGCTGGCACTGCGCAAGCGGCCGGTGAGCGTGGAGCAGGTGGATGCCGCAGTGGAGCGCATCAAGGAAAAACTGCTCACCGGCGGCGCGAGGGAAGTGGCCTCGACGCGCCTCGGCGAGCTCGTCATGCGCGAGTTGAAACGCATCGACAAGGTAGCGTACGTGCGCTTCGCGTCGGTCTATCGCAGCTTTGAAGACGTCGACGAGTTTCGCCAGCTCATACGCGACATCTGAGCCGTGTGCAAGCGCCCCTGGCGGGTGAACGGGTTTGTCCGGCCCGTTTTTCCCCCTTTGGAGGGAGCGATTTCGTAGGGCCTGCTGCCTAAAGTTCCTCTCACACCAACCGGAGGAACCAGCGATGAACAGCACCAAGACCCTGAGCAGCCAACAGCGCGGCGTGACCTTGATCG
>JANNJX010000600.1:0-18220 GCA_031396005.1 Burkholderiales bacterium | reverse complement strand
GCAAAATAGAACGATCGTTCGATTTATCGGCTGACCACCAGAGCTGCCTTGAGAACCGAGTTGGAAACCGACACCCCCATCCCCAGGCTGGTCCACAAGGGTCAGCAGACCCGCGCCGCGATCCTCGAGGCCGCCCTCGGCTTGGCCTCGCATGTCGGCCTGGAGGGCCTGTCGATCGGCGCGCTGGCCGAGGTGACGCAGATGAGCAAGTCGGGCGTTTTCGCCCACTTCGGCTCGCGCGAGGAGCTGCAGATCTCGGTCGTGCGCGAGTACAACGCCAAGTTCGAAGAAGAAGTCTTCTACCCGGCGCTGGCCGAGCCGCGCGGCCTGCCGCGGTTGCGCGCGCTGTTCGAACGTTGGGTCAAACGTGTTTCGGTCGAGCTCGATTCGGGCTGCATCTACATCAGCGGCGCCGTCGAGTTCGACGACCGGCCCGGCCCCGTGCGCGACGCGCTGGCGTCGATGGTGCGGGCCTGGCACAGCGCGCTCGAGCGCGCGATCCACATCGCCGTCGAAGAAGGCCACCTGAAGGCCGACACCGACGCCATGCAGATGCTGTTCGAGCTGCATGGCCTGATCCTGGCGCTGCACCACGACGCGCGTTTCCTGCGCCTGCCGGGCGCGATGGACCGCGCGCAGCGCGCCTTCGAGCATGTGCTGGCGCATTACCTCGTCACGCCGGCCCCACGCTGATTGCGCCGATCTGTTTTACCGAAGGGAGAAACCAACATGGCCCAGTACACCCCACCGTTGCGCGACATGCAGTTCGTGCTGCACGAGCTGCTCGACGTGGTGCCGACGTTGAAGACGTTGCAGGCCTATGCCGACCTGGACGTCGATACCGTCAATGCCGTGCTCGAAGAGGGCGGCAAGTTCGCCAGTGAGGTCTTGCAGCCGCTCAACATCAGCGGCGACCAGGAAGGCTGCACGCTCGACAAGAGCACCCACGCCGTGACCACGCCGAAGGGCTTCAAGGAAGCCTATGCGCAGTACGTCGAAGGCGGCTGGCCGGCGCTGTCGTGCGACCCGGCGTATGGCGGTCAGGGCCTGCCGCATCTGGTGAACCAGTGCTTCTACGAAATGCTCAACAGCGCCAACCAGGCGTGGGCGATGTACCCGGGCCTGTCGCATGGCGCGTACGAGTGCTTGCACGTGCATGGCACCCCGGAGCAAAAGCAGTTGTACCTGCCCAAGCTGTCGAGCGGTCAATGGACTGGCACGATGTGCCTGACCGAGGCGCATTGCGGCACCGACCTCGGCATGCTGCGCAGCAAGGCCGAACCTCAGGCCGACGGCAGCTACAAGATCACCGGCGGCAAGATCTTCATCTCGTCGGGCGAGCATGACCTGGCCGAGAACATCATTCACCTGGTGCTGGCGCGTGTGCCGGATGCGCCGCAAGGCAGCAAAGGCATCTCGCTGTTCATCGTGCCCAAGTTCGTGCCGAACGCCGACGGCACGCTCGGCGCGCGCAATGCCATCACCTGCGGCGCGATCGAACACAAGATGGGCATCCACGGCAACAGCACCTGCCAGATCAACATGGACGGTGCGCTCGGTTGGTTGGTCGGCGAGCCGAACAAAGGCCTGCCCGCGATGTTCGTGATGATGAACGGCGCGCGCATCGGCGTGGCCAATCAGGGCCTGGGTCTGACCGAGGCGGCCTACCAGAACGCGGTGGTCTATGCGAAGGACCGCTTGCAGATGCGCAGCCTGTCAGGGCCAAAAGCGCCGGACAAGCCGGCCGATCCGATCATCGTCCACCCCGACGTGCGCAAGATGCTGCTGACCGCGCGCGCCTACGCCGAAGGCGCGCGTGCCTTGGCGCTGCACACGGTTTTGCTGCTCGACCAGGAGCTGGCCACCGACGACGAGGACTTGCGCAAACAGTGCGCCGATGAGGTGGCACTGCTGACACCGGTGTTGAAAGCCTTCTTCACCGACAACGCCTGGATTGCGACTTCGCACTGCATGCAGGTCTTCGGCGGCCACGGCTACATCGCCGAGTGGGGCATGGAGCAGTTCGTGCGCGATGCGCGCATCAACATGATCTACGAGGGCACGAACACGATTCAGTCGCTCGACCTGCTGGGACGCAAGGTGCTCGGCGACAACGGCAAGAAGCTGAAGGCTTTCGGCCAGCGCATCATCGACTTCGTCGAGGAAGAAGGCGTGCATGAAGAGATGCAGGAGTTCGTCAACCCGCTGGCCGACATCGGCGACAAGGTGACGAAGCTGACCACCGAGCTCGGCATGAAGGCCTTCCAGAACCCGGACGAGGTCGGCGCCGCGGCGGTGGACTACCTGCGCGTCGTCGGCCACCTGTGCTTTGCCTACTTCTTCGCCCGCTCGGCGAAGATCGCGCTGGCGAAGAAGGATTCGGGCGACCCCTTCTACACCGCCAAGCTGCACACTGCGCGCTTCTACTTCGCCAAGCTGCTGCCCGAAACGGCGTCGCTGATTCGCAGTGCGCGCGCCGGTGTGGCGCCGCTGATGGCGATGGAAGAAGCTCTGTTCTGAATTTCTGCAGGAGATGTCGATGAACCGATTCAATGTTCGCAAGGTTGCCGTGCTCGGCGCCGGCGTGATGGGGGCGCAGATCGCGGCGCATCTGGTCAACGTCAAGGTGCCGGTCGTGCTGTTCGACTTGCCCGCAAAAGAGGGTGCCAAGAACGGCATCGTGACGAAAGCGATCGACGGCCTGAAGAAGTTAAAGCCCGCGCCGCTCGGCGTGGTCGAAGACGCCGCGCTGATCCAGGCCGCGAACTACGAGGAACACTTGGCGCTGTTGGGCGAGTGCGATCTGGTGATCGAAGCGATCGCCGAGCGCATGGACTGGAAGCTCGACCTCTACAAAAAGATCGCGCCGCACGTGCCGGCGCATGCGATCGTGGCGTCGAACACGTCGGGCCTGTCGATCACCAAGTTGTCCGAAGCACTGCCGGAAGAAATCAAGCCACGTTTCTGCGGCATCCACTTCTTCAACCCGCCGCGTTACATGGCGCTGGTGGAACTGATCCCGACGCCGACCACTCAGCCGGTGATCCTCGACCAGCTCGAAACCTTCGTCACCACCACGCTCGGCAAAAGCGTGATCCGTGCCAAGGACACGCCTAACTTCGTCGCCAACCGCGTCGGCATCGCCGGCATGCTGGCGACGATGATCGAGGCGGAGAAGTTCGGCCTGTCCTACGACGTGGTCGACGACCTCACCGGCAAGAAGATGGGCCGAGCGTCCTCCGGCACCTTCCGCACCGCTGACGTGGTGGGTCTCGACACGATGGCGCATGTCATCAAGACGCTGCAGGACAACCTGCAGAGCGATCCGTTCTATGCCAGCTACAAGACGCCGGCCGTCCTCGCCAAGTTGATCGAGCAGGGTGCACTCGGCCAGAAGAGCGGCGCCGGCTTCTTCAAGAAGGTCGGCAAGGACATCCTGCGCCTCGATCCAGCCACGGCGCAGTACGTCGCGTCGGGTGGCAAGGCTGAGCCGATCGTTGAGCGCATGCTGAAGAAGGCGCCGGCGGAACGTTTGAAGTTGCTGCGCGAAAGCACGAACCCGCAAGCGCAGTTCGTCTGGGCGATCTTGCGCGATTCATTCCACTACTGCGCGCTGCATCTGGCCGACATCGCCGACAGCGCACGCGACATCGACTTCGCGATGCGCTGGGGCTTCGGCACCAAGCAGGGCCCGTTCGAATTGTGGCAACAAGCCGGCTGGAAGCAGGTCGCGCAGTGGATCAAGGAAGACATCGACGCCGGCAAGACGCTTTCGAATGCACCGCTGCCGGCATGGGTGTTCGACGGCCGCGAGGGCGTGCACACGAGCGAAGGCGCGTGGAGCGCGTCGCAAAGCAAGTACTTGCCCAAGAGCACGCTGCCGGTGTATTCGCGCCAGGCCTTCCCTGAAAGCGTCGGCCCCGCGGTTGATCCGCTGACTTCCGGCACCGAGGAATTCAAGAACGAAGAGGTCCGCGTCTGGAGCGCCGATGGCGAGGTGCTGATCGCCACCATCACCGCCAAGCTGCACCTGATCTCGCCGGCAGTCACCGAAGGCTTGGTCAAGGCGGTGGAGATCGCCGAAGCCAAGTACCAGGGCCTCGTCATCTGGTCGCCCGACGATGTGTTCTCGGCCGGCGCGAACCTCGAAGCGTTGCTGCCGGTGTTCATGAAGCTCGGCGCCAAGGGCATCAAACCCGAAGAGAAGAAGCTGCAGGATGCGATGCTGCGCATCCGCTACGCGCAGGTGCCCGTCGTGTCGGCGATGCGCGGCCTGGCGCTCGGCGGCGGTTGCGAGCTCGCGGTGCACAGCGCGCGCCGCGTCGCGCACATGGAGACGTACATCGGTTTGGTCGAAGTCGGCGTCGGCCTCGTGCCGGGCGCCGGCGGCCTGGCCTACATCGCACGCCGCGCGGCCGAACTCGCCACGGCATCGGGCGGCAGCGCCGACTTGTTCAGCTTTTTGAAAGAACCGTTCACCAGTGCCGCCACCGCGCGTGTGGGTACCAGCGCGATCGAGAGTCGCAAGCTCGGCTGGCTGATCGACGGTGATGTGATCGTTGCGCACAAGGACGAGCTGCTGCACGTCGCCACCGCGCAGTGCAAGGCGATGGCCGCGAGCGGCTACCGCGCGCCGGCCAAGGCGCTGTTCCCGGTGGCCGGTCGCAGCGCGATTGCCACGATCAAGGGCCAGCTCGCCAACCTGCGCGACGGCGGTTTTGCGTCGGCGCACGACTTCCACATCGCCACGCTGATCGCCGAAGTGGTGTGCGGCGGCGATGTCGATGCCGGATCGCTCGTCAACGAGGACTACCTGATGACCTTGGAGCGCGACCGCTTCTGCGCGCTGCTCGAACGCCCGAAGACCCAGGAACGCATCATGGGCATGCTGCAGACCGGCAAGCCCGTAAGGAACTGATCATCATGAGCACCAAACAAGTTCAGGACGCCTACATCGTTGCCGCCACGCGCACGCCGATCGGCAGGTCGGGCCGCGGCTACTTCAAGACCACGCGGCCCGACGATCTGCTCGTCGCCGCGGTGCGCAGCGCGCTCAGACAAGCGCCAGGGCTCGACCCAAAGGCGATCGAAGACGCGATCATCGGCTGCTCGTTTCCTGAAGCCGAGCAGGGCATCAACATGGCGCGCGCGGCGATGGTGATCGCCGGCCTGCCGCATTCGGTGGGCGGCGTGACGATCAACCGCTTCTGCGCGTCGGGCATCACCGCGGTGCAGATGGCGGCCGATCGCATCCGCGTCGGCGAGGCCGACGTGATGATCGCCGGCGGCGCCGAGAGCATGAGCATGGTGCCGATGGGCGGCAACAAGCCGAGCTTCAACCCGGAAGTGTTCGCGCACGACGAGAACGTCGGCATCGCTTACGGCATGGGCCTCACGGCCGAGAAGGTCGCCGCGCAGTGGACGGTCAGCCGCGAGAAGCAGGATGCGTTTGCGCTGGCCTCGCACCAGAAGGCGCTGGCAGCGATGGCGGCAGGCGAGTTCAACGACGAGATGACGCCGATCGACATCATCGATCGTTTCCCGAACCTGGCCACGGGCGAGGTCAGCACGAAGACGCGCACCGTCAAGCTCGACGAAGGCGCGCGGCCCGACACCTCGCTCGAAGGCTTGGCCAAACTCAAGCCGGTGTTCGCCGCGAAGGGCAGCGTCACCGCAGGCAACAGCTCGCAAACCAGCGACGGCGCCGGCGCATTGATCCTGGCCAGCGAAAAAGCGGTCAAGCAGTTCGACCTGAAGCCGCTTGCGCGCTTCGTCAGCTTCGCGGTACGCGGCGTGCCGCCGGAGATCATGGGCATCGGCCCGATCGAGGCGATTCCCGCGGCGCTGAAGGCCGCTGGCTTGAAGCTCGACGACATCGGCTGGTTCGAACTCAACGAAGCCTTCGCCGCACAGGCGCTCGCCGTCATCGAAACCTGCGGCCTCGACCCGGCGCGCGTCAACCCGATGGGCGGCGCGATCGCCCTCGGCCACCCGCTCGGCGCCACCGGCGCCATCCGCGCGGCGACGGTGATCCACGCGATGCGGCGCAAGAACCTCAAGTACGGCATGGTGACGATGTGCGTCGGCATGGGCCAGGGCGCAGCGGG
Organism: Burkholderiales bacterium; assembly: GCA_031396005.1. Lineage (GTDB taxonomy): Bacteria > Pseudomonadota > Gammaproteobacteria > Burkholderiales > Burkholderiaceae_C > CADEEN01. The sequence continues at coordinate 12,113 of JANNJX010000600.1, read as the reverse complement.
CATCTTCGAGCGGGTGTGACGTGATGCGTCGGCGCATGGTGATGCTGGCCGCAGCGTCGGCGCCGCTGGCGGCGTGCAACGTTGCCGAGGTCAAGACCTTCCCGACGCTGGCCGCAGCGTCGGCCGCGATCGAGTCCTTATCGCGGGGCCACAAGCACAACGGCGCCTGGACTCTGTCGCAGATGCTCGAGCACGCCGCGCAGAGCATCGACTGCTCGATCGACGGTTTCCCGGAACTGAAGTCGGCGCTGTTTCGCAAAGCCGTGGGCAGCGTCGCCTATGCCGTGTTCCAGGCGCGCGGCAAGATGGGTCACACGCTCACCGAGCCGATCCCCGGCGCGCCTGCGCTCGCTGCGCAAGCGCCGCTGGAGCCGGCCATCTCACGCGCGTTGGCTGCGTTGCGCCGCTTCGAAGCCCACACCGGCGCGCTGGCGCCGCATTTCGCTTACGGCGAGCTCGACAAGGCGCAGTACACGCGGGCGCATTTGATGCACCTCGCCAATCATTGGTCTGAAGTGGCCCGCGTTTGAGAAAGTCTTTGCAATGCAGTCGATCGAGTTGAGTTCAGCCAACGGCACGCGCATCGCAGCGCGCGTGTTTGCGCCGACGCAGACACCGAAGGCCACGGTGTTGATCGCTGCGGCGATGGGCGTCAGACAAGATTACTACAGCGACTTCGCGGCCTGGCTCGCCGGCCAGGGCTACACCGCGATGACCTTCGACTACCGCGGCACCGGCGCGTCGCGTCCCGAGGCGATGCGGCGTTCGTTGCGCGGCTTTGATGCCGACTTGTTCGACTGGGCCGACGACGTCGATGCCGCGATCACCCATCTGATGACGACGGCACCCGAGGCGCCGCTGTACGTCGTCGGCCACAGCCTGGGCGCGCAGTTGCCTGGCATGTTGAAGCACCGCGACCGCATTGCCGGCCTGGTGAGCATCGCCGCCGGCAGCGGCTACTGGCGCGACAACGCGCCGCCGTTGAAGCGCATCGTCCTGTACTTCTGGCACGTGCTGGTGCCGCTGGCGACCTGGGCCTGCGGCTACTTCCCAGGTGCGCGCCTGAACAAGGTCGGCGATCTGCCGCACGGCGTGATCCTGCAGTGGCGGCGCTGGTGCCTGAACCCGCGCTATCACGTCGGCCACGAAGGCGAGGCGCTGCGCCGGCAATTCGCCGCAGCGTCGTTTCCGATCGTCGCCTTGTCGATGACCGACGACGAGTTGATGACCGAGCGCGGCACGCGCGTGCTCATCGACTGCTACGAGAACGCGCCGCGCGAGTTGCAACGCATCGCCCCCTCGGACGCCAACGCCAACCGCATCGGCCACTTCGGATTCTTTCGCGCGCAGTTCGAGGCCACGCTGTGGACGCGGGTCACCGGACTCTTCCAACGATTCGCCACAGGAGCCATTGCATGAGCATCAGATGCGCCACCGTCAACGGCGTCGCCACGATCGAGATCGCGCGGCCCGAGAAGAAAAACGCGCTGACGGTCGAGATGTATGAAGCGATGGCCGACGCCATCGACGCTGCGGGCGTTGACAAGGCCGTGCGCGCTTTGCTGATCACCGGCCAGCCCGGCATCTTCACCAGCGGCAACGATCTGCAGGACTTTCTCAACCGCCCGCGGCCGCACCTCGACGAGTCGCCGGTGTTCCGCTTCATGCGCGCGCTGATCCTCTGCGACAAGCCGGTGGTGGCGGCGGTGACGGGTGCGGCGATTGGCATCGGCACGACGCTGCTGCTGCACTGCGATCTGGTCTACGTCGCTGACGACGCGCGCCTGGCGATGCCGTTTGCATCGCTCGGCCTGGTGCCCGAGTTCGGCTCGAGCGTGCTCGTGCCGCGCTTGATGGGCGGGCGCCGCGCCGCCGAGAAGTTGTTGCTCGGCGACCCGTTCACTGCGCAGACCGCTGTCGAGTGCGGCATCGCCAACGCGGTGCTGCCTGCCGGCGAGGTGTTGCCGCATGCGCGCCGCGTCGCCGAGCGCTTCAACGCGCTGCCGCCGAGTGCGGTGCGCGAGACCAAGCGCCTGCTGCGCGAGCCCGATCGCGCCACGGTGCTCGACGCCGTCGAGCGCGAAGCGGCGATCTTCACGGCGCAGTTGTCGAGCGCCGAAGCGCGCGAGGCGATGCAGGCCGTGCTCGAAAAACGCAAACCCGATTTCTCGAAGTTCTGAGCGGCACGATGTTGCACGCTCACGATTTGTTGCTGCGCAACTGATCACGCTTCATCGCGGCATGAGGGCCGCAGCCGGCGCGCCGCACGCCGCGCCCCCACAGAATCGCTTCTCCAGCAGTCAGGGGGAAGCGCGTGGAAACGATCACCAAGGTCGACGTGCAGAAGACGGTTGCGCCGCACGAGCCCGTGCCGGCGACGCCGGCCAGCACCACTTCAATAGCGAGTCTCGCCGCGTTGGCCGCCGCGGTGGCCGCGTGCGGCGGCAGCGACGACGCCGACTCGGCAGGCACCGCGCCTCCGGTCGGTGGCACACCGCCGCCGCCGCCTCCTGGATCGGCACCACCACCACCACCACCGCCTGCTCCTGCGGCGCCGGTCACGCTCACCGCCGTCGAGTCGTCGCGGCTGATGGCGCAAGCCACCTTCGGCGCCGAGCGCACCGAGATCGACCGCGTGGCCGCGATGGGCACGAGTGCTTGGCTCGAAGATCAGTTCGCACTGCCGCGCACGCAGAGCCATGTCGATTGGCTGCGCGCGCAGGGCGTCGAGGTCTTCGACAACCGATTCGCGTCGCATCAGATCGACTACAGCCTGTGGCGCAAGTTCTTGTCGAGCCCGGACCAGTTGCGGCAGCGCATGGTCTATGCGCTGAGCCAGATCTTCGTCGTCTCGACCGATGCGATGGACGGCTACTGGCCGCAGTTCTCGCTGGCCAGCTATGTCGACATCCTCGAGACGCACGCCTTCGGCAACTTCCGCACCCTGCTCGAAGCGGTGACGCTGTCGCCGGCCATGGGCGACTACCTTTCGATGCGCGGCAGCCGCAAGGCCGACGCACAAGGCCGGCAGCCCGATGAGAACTATGCGCGCGAGGTGATGCAGCTCTTCACCATCGGCCTGGTGCAGTTGAATGCCGACGGCACGCCGCGCCTGACCAACGGCCGCACGACCGACACCTACGCGCAGGCCGACGTGACCGGCTTGTCGCGCGTCTTCACCGGCTGGGACCGCGTGCCGGCCGGCAGCGAGATCGAACAGTCGGCGCAGCAGTTGCTGGTGCCGTTGGTCAACACCGCGAGCCGTCACGAAACCGGCATCAAGGTCTTTCTCGGCACGACGATTGCTGCCAACACGAGCGGCGCCGACAGCCTGCGCATCGCCCTCGACGCGCTGTTCAATCACGCCAACGTCGGCCCGTTCATCGGCCGCCAGTTGATCCAGCGTCTGGTGACGAGCAACCCGAGTCCGGCGTACGTGGCCAGCGTTGCCGCCGCTTTTGCCAACAACGGCAGCGGCGTGCGCGGCGACTTGAGAGCGGTGCTGCGCGCCGTGCTGACGCATGCCCAAGCGCGGCAGCTCAATGCCGCGCGGTCCGACAATGGCTACGGCAAGCTGCGCGAACCGGTGCTGCGCTTTACACAATGGGCGCGGGCGGCCAAGGCCAACTCGGCTTCGGGCCAGTGGCGCCTGGGCAACCTGTCGGATCCAGCGGCGCGCCTGGGCCAGAGTCCGCTGCGCTCGCCGTCGGTGTTCAACTTCTACCGGCCGGGCTACGTGCCGCCGAACACGTCGATCGCGACGGCGTCGCGCGTCGCGCCGGAGTTCCAGATCACCACCGAGTCGTCGGTGGCGGGTTATCTGAACTTCATGCATAACGCGATCGCCACCACCAGCGGCGTCAACGGCACCGACATCCTGCCGAACTACAGCGCGTGGCTGACGCTCGCAACAGACCCGACAGCGCTGGTGGATCAGGCCAACCTCGTGCTCGCCGCTGGACAGTTGCCCGCCGCACGCGTGACGCTGATCCGCGATGCGATCACGTCGATGGCCTCGACCACCGACACCGACAAACGCCGTCGCGTGCAAGCGGCGCTGCTGCTGACGCTGGCCGCGCCCGATTACCTGGCGATGAAGTAGGAGCCCTGCATGACCACCTCATCATCCTCGCGCCGCGAATTCCTGAAGCGCAGCTCCGCCTTCTCAGTCGCCGGCGCCGCGGCGCCCTGGGCATTGAACCTAGCAACCATCAGCGAAGCCGCTGCGCAGAGCGCCACCGACTACAAGGCCCTCGTCTGCATCTTCCTGTACGGTGGCAACGACCACGGCAACACGCTGGTGCCGTACGACCAGAGCACGTACGACAGCTACGCCACGCTGCGCAGCACGCTGGCCACCGCGCGCACGTCGCTCGATGCGACGGTGCTCGCACCGGCGTCGGGCTTCGAGCCGCTGAACGGCCGTCAGTACGCGCTGGCGCCGCAGTTGTCGGCCTTGAAGCCGGTCTTCGACGCCGGCCGCCTGGGCGTGCTGCTCAACATCGGGCCATTGATCGAGCCGACGACCAAGACGCAATACAGCGCGCGCTCGGTGGCGCTGCCGCCACGCCTGTTCTCGCACAACGACCAACAATCGATCTGGCAGGCCAGCTCGCCCGAGGGCTCGGCATCAGGCTGGGGCGGCCGCATCGGCGACCTGCTGGCCTCGGGTAACGGGCAGTCGGTGTTCACTGCCGTCAGCGTCACCGGCAACGCGGTCTATCTGTCTGGGCGCAGCGCCGTGCAGTACCAGGTGACGAGCAACGGCTCGGTGCCGATCAACGGCATCGGCAGCACGCTCTACGGATCGACCGCTGCGGCGCAGGCCTTGCGCAGCCTGATCACGAGCACGCCGGGCACGAACCTGTTCGAGCGCGAGCACGCGCGCGTGGTGCAGCGTTCGATCGATGCCGACGTGGCGCTGCGCAGCGCGCTCACTGGCGTCACGGTGGCCACTACTTTCCCGGCCACCGGCCTTGGCAGCCAGTTGTCGATGGTGGCGCGCATGATCGCTGCGCGCAACGCCGTGGCCGCGAAGCGGCAGGTCTTCTTCGTCGGCATCGGTGGCTTCGACAACCACGACAAGCTGGCCGACAACCACCCGGCGCTGCTGACGCAGATCGGCGGCGCGCTGGCGGCGTTTGATTCGGCGATGGTCGAGCTCGGCACGTCGCAGCAGGTGACAGCCTTCACCGCGTCGGACTTCGGCCGCACGCTGTCGTCCAACGGCGACGGCTCCGATCACGGCTGGGGCAGCTTCCACTTCATCAGCGGCGGCGCGGTGCTCGGCCGGCGCTTCCACGGCCTGGCGCCCGTGCCCGGCAACAACGGCCCCGACGACGTCGGTCAGGGCCGCATGCTGCCGACGATGGCCGTCGATCAACTCGCGGCGACGCTGGCGACGTGGATGGGCGTCAGCGCGAGCGACCTGACCACGGTGGTGCCGGGCATCGGCAACTACAGCGTCAAGGACCTGGGGTTGTTCGCCTAAACGCCAGCGCGCGCGCTGGCTAGACTTTGGCGGGTGAGCCTCACCGCCAAATTGCTGTTGTCGCCTCTGCTGGTTGCGCAAGTGCTGATCGCGCGCGCACGTACGCCGCGTCTGCCTGAAGCCGCGGGCGCGCGCGAAGGCGAGGTCGGTCGCGGACCGCGTTTGCGGCTGCTGATGCTCGGCGACTCTTCGGCTGCGGGTGTCGGCGTGGCCGAGCAGTCGCAGGCCTTGGCGGGGTACTTGCCCACCGCGCTCGCCCGGCACGCCGGCGTGTGCGTGCAGTGGCGGCTGCTGGCGCAGGCGGGTCTGACGAGCGCGCAGTGCCTCGAGCAGCTCGCGTCGGTCGCCGCGTTCGATGCCGACGTGGCCGTGGTGGTGCTTGGTGTCAACGACGTCGTCGATCAGGTGCCGTCGCAGCGCGCGGTGGCTGCGCGCGAATCGATCGCCAACCGCCTGCGCAACGGCCACGGCGTGGCCCATGTCGTCTTCGCGCCGCTGCCTCCGGTGCAGCATTTCCCGGCACTACCGCAGCCGCTGCGCTGGGTCGCCGGGCAGGACGCGCGGCGCCACGACGATGCGGTGGCGGCGTGGGCGCGCACGCGCAGCGACGTGAGCCATGTGCCGATCGACCTGCCGCTCAACCGCGCGCTGATGGCCGACGACGGCTTTCACCCCGGCGAGCCGGTCTACCGCATCTGCGGCACGGCCTTGGCGGAACACATTGCGACCCAGGTCTGGCCGCCGTTGCGTGCTCAGGCCGCCGCGTCGTAAGCGGCGCGCAGCCAGCCGAGCAACGCGGCATCGACCTCGGCCGCGCTCGACAGCCGCACCGCGTACTGGCACATGCCGCCCGGCGGCAGCGCCTTGAGCCTCGGATCGGCCGGCAGCGACTTGGCGTTCAGGCCGATCTCGATCTGCTCCTTCGTCGCCGGCCCGATCATCGCGAACTGCTTGTTGCGGCGCAGGCTGACATAGGCCTTCTTCGGCGCGATGTCGAATGTGCCAAGTTGATCGATCTGCGCCATCACCGCGTCGTGCAGCGGCCGCAGGCCGGCCTTGGCGCCGCTGTAGATTGCGTTCAGCGGATCGTCGCCCGCAGCGGGCGCTTCGACCTTGGCCGCATGCGCCAGCGTGTTGGCATCGCCGTGGCCGAGCGCAAAGCGCTGCATCAACATGCTGCGCACTTCGCCGTGTTTGGCCAGGCCGCTCTGGGCGATGACCTCACGCAGTTGTGCCAGCGTTTTGCCGGTCTTGGACTCGATGTTGCGCAGTTGTGTCGCGAGCGCGGCTTGGGGATCGGCCATGAGGCTCTCCTTCGATTTACAGCGGCCAGTGTTTGCTCTTCGTGCGCGCCGGCAGCACGAATTCCATGTGCCCGAAAGCGGCGTGCATGAGCCGCGTGCCCAGGCCGGGCTTGCCCGTTTCGCAGATCGCCTTGAGGGCATTGACGATCATCTTGCCGCCCGACGCCATGTCCTTGGCGGTCTTGCTGCCGGCGGCAACACCGGCCACGCGCAGCGTCACCTGCACGCCGCCGGGAACTTGCTTCAGCTCGTAGCTGACCTGGCATACGGGATCGTCGTGCTGCGTGAAGCGGTGCGTGTGCACGAAGCGGTGCGGCGGGCTGCATTCAAGCACCTCGCCGACGACGAGCGTGTGCTTGCCGCTGCCGGTGCGCATCTGCATCGCCGCGCCGGGCACGACACCGCCGCGCGCGTGCAACCAGGCGTTGAAGACGGCGCCCTGGGCTTCGTCGGTCTTGGTGAGTTCGCGCCAGACACGCTGGATGTCGGCGGCGATGACGATGCGAAACGCGAGTTCGGTGGGTGCAGGGTCAGACATGGCGGCCTTTCTTTTTCGGCAAGGGAGTGACGCGCGCGCCCTCGGCGTCGTACTTCAGGCGGGTCAGGCGCGCCGACCAGTAAGCGCTGTATTCGGTAGTCCAGCGTTCGTAAATCCATTGAATTGGCACGGCGTTGAACCACAGGCGCTTGTCGCGGCCTTCGCGCTCGGCGATAACCAGTTCCGCGGCTTCGAGCACGGTCAGGTGTTTCATCACCGCAAAGCGCGTCATCTCGGCATCGAAGTGTTCGCAAACGCGGTTGACGTTGCAGCCGGGCTCGGCCTTGAGCACGTCGAGCACGCGCCGCCGCGGCTCGGACGCCAGCGCGAAGAGCACGGCGTCGAGGGTGTCGTCATCACGGCTGCGGTTCATTATGTGACAAGATAGTCACATAACAAGCGCTTGTCAAGGCGCGCGGCGCGATCGGCTCAGTCGCGGACGATGGTTCGTGGCTTGCCGTCGCCGTCGATGGCGACGTAGGTCAGGTTGGCTTCGGTGACCTTGACGACATGCAGGTTCGCCGGGTCGCGCTCGGCATAGACCTCGACGTGCACGGTGACCGATGTGTTGCCTACACGTTCGACACGCGCGTAGAACGACAGCAAGTCGCCCACGCTCACCGGTTGCTTGAACAGAAACTGATTCACCGCCACGGTGGCGATGCGGCCGCGCGCGATGCGCATCGGCAGCACCGCACCGGCCAGGTCCACCTGCGCCATCAGCCAGCCACCGAAGATGTCGCCGTTGCCGTTGGTGTCGGCCGGCAGCGGCATGACGCGCATCACCAGCGCCGAGCCATCCGGCAGAACGGGCGGAGCCATCATCGGTTGGGGCAGGTTCATAAGGTCGTCATTCTTCCACGACACTTGCACCATGCGCCCTTCGATTGCAGTACCCGCCGCCCCCACGTTGCCCGGACAGCCGCCGCCGGCTCCCGTCGGCTTTGCGCCGATCCGCAGGCTCCTGCCGTACGTGTGGCAGTGGAAGTGGCGCGTGCTGTTCGCGCTGGCCTGCCTGATCGGAGCCAAGCTGGCCAACATCGGTGTGCCGCTGGTGCTGAAGGCGCTGGTCGATGCGCTCGACTTGAAGACGGGCGATCCGCGCGCGCTGCTGGTCGTGCCGGTGGCGCTCATCCTGGCCTACGGCGCGCTGCGCGTCTCGGTGACGCTGTTCACCGAGCTGCGCGAGTTTTTGTTCTACCCGGTGGCGGCGCGCGTGGCGCGCAAGGTGGCGCTGCAGACCTTCGAGCACCTGCTGGCGCTGTCGCTGCGCTTTCATCTCGAACGACAGACGGGCGGCGTCTCGCGCGACATCGAGCGCGGCTCGCGGGCGATCCACTCGCTGCTGAACTACTTCATCTACAACATCCTGCCGACGCTGGTCGAGATCAGCCTGGTGATCGTGCTGCTGGCGTCGAAGTTCGACGGTTGGTTCGCCGGCATCACGCTGGCGGCGCTGGTGTCGTACATCGGCTTCACGATCTCGGTCACCGAGTGGCGCACGCATTTCCGGCGGGCGATGAACGAGCAGGACAGCAAGGCCAACACGCGCGCTGTCGATGCCCTCATCAACTACGAGACCGTCAAGTACTTCAACAACGAGCGCTTCGAAGAAGAACGCTACGACGACAACCTGCGTCACCTCGAGAAGGCTTCGATCAAGTCGCAGACGTCGCTCTCCGTCTTGAATCTCGGCCAGAGCCTGATCATCGCTGTCGCGGTGACGCTGCTGGTCTGGCGTGCCACCGTCGGCGTCGTCGATGGCAACCTGACGCTCGGCGACCTGGTGCTGATCAACGCGCTGATGATCCAACTTTATATCCCGCTGAACTTTCTCGGCGTGATCTACCGCGAGATCAAGCAGTGCACGGTGGACATGGAAAAGATGTTCGCGCTGCTCGGCACGCACCGCGAGATTGCCGATGCGCCTGATGCGTTGCCGCTGGCGGTGCAGCAGGGTAGCGTGCGCTTCGACCGCGTCAGCTTCTCGTACAACGCCGACCGGCCGATCCTGCACGACGTGAGCTTCGAGATTCCGCCAGGCAAGACGGTGGCGGTGGTCGGGCCGTCGGGCGCGGGCAAGTCCACCTTGGCACGGCTGCTGTATCGCTTCTACGACGTGAACGGCGGCGCTGTTCTGATCGACGGCCAGGACATCCGTACCGTGACGCAGGCGACATTGCGCGCGGCCATCGGCATCGTGCCGCAGGACACGGTGCTGTTCAACGACACGGTGGAATACAACATCGCCTACGGCAAGACAGGCGCGACGCGCGAGCAGGTCGAAGGTGCAGCCAAGGCGGCGCACATCCACGCCTTCATCAGCTCGACGCCGCAGGGCTACGGCACGATGGTCGGCGAGCGCGGCCTGAAACTCTCCGGCGGCGAGAAGCAGCGCGTGGCGATCGCGCGCACGCTGCTGAAGAACCCGCCGCTGCTGATCTTCGATGAGGCCACGTCGGCCCTCGACTCGGCCAACGAGCGCGCCATCCAGGCCGAGCTGCGCAGCGCCGCGCAGGGCAAGACGGCATTGGTGATCGCGCACCGTCTCTCCACCGTGGTCGATGCGCACGAGATCGTCGTCTTGGAGCAGGGCCGCGTCGTCGAACGAGGGTCGCACCCGGTGCTGCTGGCCCAAGGCGGGCGCTACGCTCACATGTGGCAACTCCAGCAATCGGGCAGCGACTTCAAGTGAGAACATGGACACCAAGTGGCTCGAAGACTTCGTGAGCCTGGCGCAGACGCGCAGCTTCTCGCGCTCGGCGCAACTGCGGCATGTCACGCAGCCGGCGTTCTCGCGCCGCATCCAGGCACTCGAAGGCTGGGCCGGCGTGGGCCTGGTCGATCGCTCGATCTACCCGACGCGCCTGACGCCCGCCGGCGACACCTTCTTGGCGCAAGCGCAGGAGATGCTCGCCACACTGCAGACCACGCGCAACCTGATGCGCACGCACCAGACCAGCGGCAGCGACATGCTCGATTTTGCGTTGCCGCACACGCTGGCCTTTTCGTTCTTCCCGCATTGGCTGCTCGAATTGCGGCGCGCCTTCCCGCATTTGAAGACGCGGCTGATCGCGCTCAACGTGCACGATGCGGTGCTGCGCCTGACCGAAGGCCATTGCGACTTGCTGCTGGCCTACGACCATCCGGCACAGCCGCTGCAGCTCGCGCCCGATCGCTACGAGATGTTGACGCTCGGCCGCGAGACGCTGGCGCCGTTCGCGCGAACCGACAGCGACGGCCAACCGGTGTGGCGCCTGCCCGGCGCAGCATCGAACAAGCTGCCCTTCCTCAGTTATGCCGCGGGCGCCTACATGGCGCGGCTGGTCGAGCACATCTTGAAAGCCGCGCCGCAGCCGCCGCAGTTGAACCTCGTCTACGAGACCGACATGGCCGAGAGCCTGAAGGCGATGGCGCTCGAAGGCCATGGCCTGGCGTTCCTGCCGGCCAGTTCGGTGAAGAAGGACGTGCGCGCCAAGCGCCTGGCGCCGGCCGGCGAGTCCGGAGAGTGGGAGACGACGATGGACGTGCGCATCGTGCGCGAGCGCCCGCAGTCGGCGCGCGGCGTCAAGCCGGGGGCGGCAGCGCTGTGGGAGCATCTCGCCGGCACGTCGGTTTGATCGCGGGTTAACCCGTGCTGTGTCGCGCCCCATGTTTCGCCGACATTGGGCGATCTTTGTACGGCATTGGTGCGGCAGCGCCACCTGCGGGTACATTGCCGCCGCGTCCATCCACATCCATTGCGTACAAACGCGGTCAGCCGCATTTCTACAATCGCGTTTTCTTCGTTCCACCCACGTCCTGCAGGAGCACCCCGTTCATGAAGAAGTCGCTACTCGTTCTGGCCACCGTGGCCGCCTTCGCTGCGCAAGCGCAGACTACCGACACGCTGAAGAAGATGAAGGACAGCAGCAGCGCCACGATGGGCGTGCGCGAATCTTCCGGCGCGCTCTCGTACACGCTCGGTGACGGCAAGTTCGCCGGCTTCCATGTCGAGGTCTGCCAAAAGGTGCTGGCCGACATCCAGAAAGCGCAGGGCATCGCCAAGCTCGACGTCAAGTACGTGCCCGTGACGTCGCAGAACCGCATTCCGCTGGTGCAGAACGGCACCGTCGACATCGAGTGCGGCTCGACCACCAACAACGCCACGCGGCAGAAGGACGTGGCCTTTGCGGTGACGACGTATGTCGAGGAAGTGCGTATCGCCGTCAAGGCCGCATCGGGCATCACGTCGATCGCGCAGCTCGCCGGCAAGAAGGTCGCCACCACCACCGGCACCACGTCGGTGCAACTGCTGCGCAAACACGAGCGTGGCGCCAACGTCAACTTCGAAGAGGTCTTCGGCAAGGACCACGCCGACAGCTTCCTGCTGCTCGATTCCGGCCGCGCCGACGCCTTCGTCATGGATGGCCAGATCCTCGCCGGCAACATCGCCAAGGCCAAGGCGCCGGCAGACTTCAAGATCGTTGGCGAGGTGCTGTCGGTGGAGCCGATCGCGATCATGATCCGCAAGGACGATGCCGCGTTCAAGAAGGCCGTCGACGACAGCCTCAAGGCGATGATGAGCTCGGGTGAGATCGCCAAGCTGTACGACAAGTGGTTCATGCAGCCGATCGCGCCGTCCAACACCAAGGTCGGGTTGCCGTTGTCCGACGCCACCAAGCAGGCCTGGGCGGCGCCCAACGACAAGCCGGTCGAGGAGTACATGAAGAAGTAAAGTCGGCACAAGGCAACGCGGGCCCGCAACTTGCGGGCCCGTCCTTTTGATGGAGGAGGGCTG
>JANNJX010000595.1:0-9343 GCA_031396005.1 Burkholderiales bacterium | reverse complement strand
GGCGAGCGCGGCACCAACCTGTCCGGCGGCCAGCGCCAGCGCCTGGCGCTGGCGCGCGGCCTGCTCGCGGCGCGCGACAGCACTCTGCTGCTGCTCGACGAGCCGACGAGCGCGCTCGATACGCTGACCGAGCAGCAGGTGTTCGAGCGCCTGCGACAAAGCCGGCCCGATGCGTGCGTCGTCGCCTCGGTGCACCGCATGGCGCTGCTGGTTCACTTCGACCGCGTGGTCTTCCTGCAAGGCGGGCGCGTGGTCGATGTCGGCCGGCCGGAGGAGCTGGCGCTGCGCCAGCCGGCGTTCGCCGCGATGTGGCGCAGCGGCGGCGGCACGGCGGCGCTGCCGCAAGCGGCTTAAGAGCTTTCCGGTTTTGATCGGTGCAGCCCGAACGGATTCTCGTGCGTTCGAATACAAAGCCGTATCAAGCGTCGTAGCGGTAGCCCACGCCGTACACAGACCGCACTCGCTCGCTGCCCGCGCCGGCCTGCTCCAGCTTGCGCCGCAGGTTCTTCACATGGCTGTCCACCGCGCGTTCGGTGGCGGCGCGCACATCGCCTTGCAAGCACTCCAGCAGTTGCGAGCGCTCGTACACCCGACCCGGCTGCGAGGCCAGCATGCGCAGCAGGCAGAACTCGTTGCGCGTGAGGTCGAGCGCGCGGCCCTGCCACGACGCGCGCCAGCCCTGCTCGTCGATCTGCAGCAGCGGTGGGCTCGGCAGCGACGGCCGCGGCGCGGCGCGGCTGCGGCGCAGCACCGCTTTCACGCGCGCCATCACCTCGCGCGGGCTGAACGGGGTTTTCGGGATGTAGTCGTCGGCGCCGAGTTCGAGCCCGGCCAGACGGTCGGCCTCGTCGGCGCGCGCCGTCAGCATGACGATCGGCACGCTGGTGAGCGCGCGCAGTTCGCGGCACAGGGTCAGGCCGTCCAAGCCCGGCAGCATCAGGTCGAGCAGCACCAGATCGTGGCGGCGCTCGGTCCAGGCCTGCAGCGCGTCGCGGCCGTCGCCGACGCATTCGACCTCGTGTCCTGCAGCGCGCAGGTAGTCGCCCAGCAGCGCCGCGAGCTTGGGTTCGTCTTCGACGACGAGCACGAGCGCCGGGCCCGGCTCGAGCGACAGCGGCGGCTCATCCAATGGCAGGTAGCTCTACACGCAACCACAGCCCGCCCAGCGGCGACGGCCGGGCCTCGATGCGGCCTTCGTACGCCTGCACGATGCGCTCGCAGATCGACAGCCCCAACCCGGCGCCGCCGCTGCGCCGGCTGCGCGAGGCCTCGGCGCGGAAGAAGCGCTCGAACAGGCGCGGCAGGTGCTCGTCGCGCACGCCGGGCGCGCTGTCGTGCAGGTCGATCAGCATCTGCCGGCCTTCGCGCCGCGCCTGCAGATGCAAGGCGCCGCCGCGCTCGGTGTAGCGGCAACTGTTCTCGAACAAATTGGCGAAGAGCTGGCGCAGGCGGCGCGCATCACCGAAGGCCGGCAGCGGCTCGGCCGGCAACTCGAGTTGCAGCGCCAAGCCGCTCGTGCGCAGCCGCTCGCCGAACGCGCCAGCGGTGTCGTCGATGATCTCGCGCAGGTCGAGCGAGGCCTTGCGGTACGACAGCGCGCCAACGTCGGCGAGCGAGAGTTCGTACAGGTCATCGACCAGCGTGTGCAGCGTCACCACCTCGGCTTTGAGCGAGCGCAACGCCTGGTCGTCGAGCCTGCGCACGCCGTCTTCGAGCGCTTCGAGCTCGCCGTGCAGCACGCCCAGCGGCGTGCGCAACTCGTGCGACACGTCGGCCATGAACTCGCGCCGCATCGCCTCGTTGCGCTGCAACGTCAGTGCGAGTTGGTTGAAGTCGTGCGCCAGGCGGCCGATCTCATCGTTCACCGCGCGCTCGGGCACGCGCGTGTCGTACTCGCCGGCGGCCAGGCGGTGTGTGGCTTCGGCCACCTGGCGCACCGGCCGCAGCAGCCGGCGCGAGGCCCAGAGGGCCACCGCCGCGGCCAGCAGCACCGCGCCTCCGCCCACCATCCAGCCGGTGCGCGCCTGCGCATCGGCAAAGCGCTGCTCGGCGCCGGAGCTGACCGACTCGAACGGCGTCAGCACCAGCCAGCCGACCGTGAGGCCATCGACGACGATGCCGCGCTCGACGGCGTCGCCGGCCGGGCTGCCGAAGCCGACGATGCGCTGGCGCTCGGCGTCGAGCAGCGTGAAGCGGCGCGAGGCGCCGGTGAGTTCGGCCTCGGTCGGCGAGGCCGGCGGACGTTCGGTCAAGGGCACGCTGGCGTCGTCGGGCGCGGGGCGCAGCAACCGGTACCAAAGGTCGGGCCGCTGGCGCAGAAACTCCCAACTGCCCTGCTGCCGGTAGCCGGCCGTCACGCTCGGCACCGCCAGATCGAGCCGGTTCACCGCCTGCTCGTTCAAGTAGCCGAGGAAGTCGCGGTTCAAGTTCAGATGCGCCCCCACACCCATGGCCACGGCCACCACCACCGCCGCGCCGAGCACGGCGGCGAAGAGGCGGGCGGCGAGGTTGAACTTCATGGTCGGCGATCGACAGGGCAGGCGACGCGGTGTACACGATCGCGCGGCGCGAGGTGCAGACGCTGCGGCGAAGCCTTCGCGGCCGTGGGCCCTTCAAGGTGTCTCCACATTGTGCGGTCAGCATGAGGGTGTGCGCTTTGTTCAATCCCATCACCCTTCGTTGCTCGCGCTGCTGACCGCGGGCCTGCTCACCGCCTGCGGCGACAAGGCCGCCGCTCCCACGCGCGCCGCGCCGGCGGAAGTGGGCGTGGTCACGGTCGCCGCGCAGGACGCGCCGTTGCAACTCGAGTTGCCCGGGCGCCTCGCGGCCAGCCAAGTCGCCGAGATCCGGCCGCAGGTGGGCGGCCTGGTGCAGAAGCGCCTGTTCACCGAAGGCAGCATCGTCAAACCGGGGCAGCCGCTGTACCAGCTCGACGCCGCAGCTTTGGACGCCGATCGCGCTAGCAGTGCCGCGGCGCTGCGAAAGGCCCAGGCGCAACGCAGCGCGGCGCAGGTGAAGTCAGCACGCGACGTCGAACTGTTGCGCGCCGACGCATTGAGCCGCGAAGCCGCCGACGCCAGCGCCGCGGCGCTCAGCCAGGCCGAGGCCGACGTCGGCGTGGCCCGCGCCACACTCGATGCGGCGACGGTGCAGTTGCGGCGCGCGCGCATCGTCGCACCCATCGGCGGGCGCATCGAGGTCTCGACCGTCACCGCTGGCGCGCTCGTCACCGCCAACCAGACCGAGGCGCTGACGACGATCCAGCAGCTCGACCCGATGCATGTGGACATCGTGCAGAGCAGCGCCGAGCTGCTGAGGCTGCGCCGGCAGCTCGAAGGCCAGAGCGGCAGCCGCGAGGTGCAGCTGGTGCTGGAGGACGGCTCGGTGCATCCGCACCCCGCTGCGCTGCAGTTCAGCGGTGTCACCGTCGATCGCGGCACCGGCACGGTGACACTGCGCGCCGTGGTGCCCAACCCGCAAAGTACGCTGCTGCCGGGCATGGTGGTGCAGGCGCGGCTGGTCGCCGGTGTGGACCGCGGCGTGCTGCTGGTGCCGCAGCAGGGCGTGACACGTTCGGCCACCGGCGACGCGACGGCGCTGGTGATCGGAGAGGGCAACAAGGTCGAACGGCGGCGGCTGGCATTGGCGCGCACGGTCGGCAACCAGTGGTTGGTGACGAGCGGCCTGGCTGCCGGCGACCGCCTGATCGTCGAGGGGCTGCAACGCGTGCGCCCCGAGCAGACGGTGACGCCGGTGGCTGCTGGCGCGTCTTCACCAGCGCGGTCGGCGTCGAGCGTCGCTGCCGCGCGCTGACCTTGTGGCGATGGCACGCATGAACTTCACTCCGCTCGCCCTGAGGTATCGAAGGGCCCGCTTGGGGCTTCGATACCTCAGCCCGAACGGATGTAGTTCAAGTACGTCGATGGCGGCTCGATAGCCTCAACCCACCATGGCCTCGTTCTTCATCGACCGACCGATCTTCGCCTGGGTGCTGGCGATCGTCATCATGCTCGCCGGTGGCGCGGCCACGCTGACGCTGCCGCTCGAGCGCTACCCCAACATCGCGCCGACGCGCATCTCGATCAACACCACCTACCCCGGCGCGTCGGCGAAGACGATCGAAGACTCGGTGACGCAGATCATCGAGCAGAACCTGAAGGGCATCGACGGCCTGCAGTCGATCGAGTCGTCGAGCAACGCCTCGGGCACCGCCAGCAGCCAGCTCAGCTTCGTTGCCGGCACCGACCCGGACACGGCGCAGCTGCAGGTGCAGAACAAGGTGCAGCAGGCGGTGTCGCGGCTGCCGCAGGCGGTCCAGGCGCAGGGCGTGCGCGTGACCAAGGCCGGCACCGACTTGCTGATGGTGATCACGCTGACCAGCGACGACGCAGCCGTCACCTCGGCCGACCTCGGCGACTACCTGTCGAGCACGCTGGTCGACATCCTGAGCCGCATCGAGGGCGTGGGCGACACGAACGTCTTCGGCTCGGGCTATGCGATGCGCATCTGGCTCGACCCGGCCAAGCTGCAACGCTACGCGCTGGTGCCGGGCGACATCCGCGCCGCGCTGCTGGCGCAGAACACCGAGGTCTCGGCGGGCCAGATCGGCGCGCTGCCGTCGCCCGAGGGGCAGCGCCTGACGGCCATCGTCACCGCGCGCGCCAAGCTGCAGACGGCCGAGGAGTTCCGCGCCATCGTGCTGCGCGTGCAACCCGACGGCTCTGTCCTGCGCCTGTCCGACGTGGCGCGCGTGGAGCTCGGCCGCGACAGCTACACCACCAACATCCGCAGCAGCGGCCGCACCGCGGCCGGCATGGCGATCTTTCCGGCCAGCGGCGCCAACGCGCTGGTCACGGCCGACACGGTGAAGGCCAAACTCGACGAGCTGGCGCCGTCTTTTCCACCCGGCATGAAGGCCAGCATCACCTTCGACACCACCCCGTTCGTGCGCGTCTCGATCGAGGGCGTGCTGGTGACGCTCCTGGAAGCGATGCTGCTCGTGGTGGCGATCATGTACCTGTTCATGCAGAACCTGCGCGCCACGCTGATCCCGGCGATCGCGGTGCCGGTGGTGATGCTGGGCACGATGGGCGTGCTGGCGGTGGCGGGCTTCTCCATCAACACGCTGACGATGTTCGGCCTGGTGCTGGCCATCGGCCTGTTGGTCGACGACGCCATCGTCGTCGTCGAGAACGTCGAGCGGCTGATGCGCGAGGAAGGTCTGTCGCCGCGCGACGCCACGAAGAAGAGCATGGGCGAGATCAGCGGCGCGCTGGTCGGCATCGCCGTCGTCTTGTCTGCGGTGTTCATCCCGATGGCGTTCTTCGGCGGCTCCACCGGTGTCATCTACCGCCAGTTCAGCATCACGGTGGTCAGCGCGATGGTGCTGTCGGTGCTTGTGGCGATGACGCTGTCGCCGGCGCTTTGCGCAACGCTGTTGAAGCCCGTGCCCCAAGAGCTGGACAAGGGCGAACACGCCAAACACGGCGGCCCGCTGGGGCCGCTGCTGGACCGCTTCTTCGGCGGCTTCAACCGCTTCTTCGACCGCTTCACAGAGCGCTACGTGCGCCAGGTGGGCTGGCTCGCGGCGCGCACGAAGCGCGGCGTCGCCGCCTTCGTGTTGATCGTCGGCGGCACCGCGCTGCTGTACACGACGCTGCCCACGTCGTTCCTGCCCGACGAAGACCAGGGCGGCCTGCAGATCCAGGTGCGCATGGCGCCGGGCGCCACCGCGGAGCGGCTCGAAGGTGTGATGCAGAGCGTGGAGGCGTATCTCGGCGAGCAGCCGGAGGTGAACTTCTTCACCCTCGTGCGCGGCTCCGGCGGTGACCAGGGCTCGGGTCAGGGCTTCATCAGCCTGAAGGATTGGTCCGAGCGCGCCAACGACAAGCAGGGCGCCGCGGCGCTGGCCGAGCGCTTCAGCCGCGAGCTCGGCCGCCGCGTGCGCGACGCCAACGTCTTCGTCGTCCAGCCGCCCACCGTGCGCGGCTTGGGCGGCAGCGCCGGCGTGCAGCTCTTCCTGCAAGACCTCGGCGGCCTCGGCGACGATGCGCTGGCGCGTGCGCGCGACCAGCTCATCGACGCCGCGGCAGCGCGCCCCGAGTTCAGCCGCCCGCGCACCAACAGCCTGACCGAGACGCCGCAATTGGCGATCAAGATCGACGACCACCAAGCCGGTGTGCTCGGCGTGGCCACGGCGACGATCAACGACACGATGTCGATCGCGCTCGGCGGCGCTTACGTCAACGACTTCGTCGATCGCGGCCGCGTCAAGCGCGTGCTGGTGCAGGGCGAAGGCGCCTACCGCGCCGAGCCCGACAGCCTGCGCCACTGGTACGTGCGCAATGCCAGCGGCCAGATGGTGTCGTTCAGCGCCTTTGCCACCAGCTCGTGGGTCAACGGCCCGCGCCAACTGGTGCGCTACAACGGCAGCCCGGCCTACGAGATCCAGTCCGACATCGCGGCCGACGTCAGCTCCGGAGCGGCGATGGTGGCAATGGAGCAGCTGCTGCGCGAGATGCCCTCGGGCATCGGCTACGAGTGGGCGGGCCGCAGCTTTCAGGAGCGGCTCTCGGGCGACCAAGCGCCGCTGCTCTACGCCGTGTCGGTGCTGTTCATCTTTCTCTGCCTGGCCGCCTTGTACGAAAGCTGGTCGGTGCCGCTCAGCGTCATGCTGGTGGTGCCGCTGGGCATCTTCGGCGCGCTGGCGGCCAGCCACCTCGGCGGGCAGAACAACGATGTGTTCTTTCAGGTCGGACTGTTGACCACCGTGGGCTTGAGCGCGAAAAACGCGATCCTGATCGTCGAGTTCGCCGAAAGCTTGCGCACGCAGGGCATGGGTGTGCTCGAAGCGACCTTGAAAGCCTGCCGACTGCGGCTGCGGCCGATCCTCATGACATCGCTGGCGTTCGGCATGGGCGTACTGCCTCTTGTACTGGCCAGCGGCGCCGGCTCGGGCTCCCAGCAGGCCATCGGCTTCGGCGTGTTGGGCGGCATGGCCAGCGCGACGGTGCTTGGCATCTTCTTCGTGCCGCTGTTCTACCTCTGGGTGCGGTCGCTGTTCGCGCGGCGTGCGGCGCGAGCGGCGGCGGCGCCGACGCAGGCGGCGAAAGCATGACACGCCTGGTGCTGTTGCCGGCCGTGCTGACGCTCGCGCTAGTCGGTTGCGGCAGTCTCGTGCCGAGCGCCGAAGGCCCGCCGGCGCAGCTGCGCGAGAGCTTTCGCACCCATGCCGCAGACAGCGCCGAGCCCGCACTGTTCAATCACGCCGCCGCGCACGAGTGGGACGCCTTCTTCGTCGATGCGCGCCTGCGAAGCGTGGTCGGCCTGGCGCTGGCCGGCAACCGCAGCCTGCGCGCCGGCGTGGCCGCGGTCGAGCGTGCGCGGGCGTTGTACGGCATCAGCGCGGCGCAGCGCTGGCCCGAAGTGCAAGGCACGGCCGCCGCCGGCCGCGAACGCAGCGGAGGCAGCGCCAGCAGCAGCTACGAGGTGTCTCTCGGCGTGACGGCCTGGGAGATCGATCTCTTCGACCGCCTCGGCAGCCTGAAGGGCGCGGCGCTGGCGCGTTTTCTCGAAGAGCAGCAAACGCAAACCAGCGCACGGCTGCTGCTGGTGGCAGACGTTGCCGACGCGTGGCTCGCCCTGGCCGCCGAGCGGCAGCGTCAACGCTTGACCGAAGACCTGCGCGACAGCCAGCAGCGCACGCTCGCGCTGGCCGAACGTCGGTACCAGTTGGGCGCGGCGTCCGGGTTGGAGCGCGCCCGTGCGCAGACCGCCTTCGAAGCCGCGCGCGGCGAAGCGGCGCGCAGCGTCGCCGCGTCGGCGCAAGCGCGGCTGGCGCTGGAGCTGCTGGCGGGCCAGCCGCTGCCGGAATCGCTGCTGCCGCCGGTCCAAGTCGAGACGGCCACGGCGCTGCCCGACGTACCGTCGGGCCTGCCGGCCACCGTGCTGCTGCAACGCCCGGACTTGCGCGCCGCGGAGCAGACATTGCAAGCGGCGGCCTACGACGTCGGCGCGGCACGCGCCACGCGCTTTCCGCGGCTGACGCTGACGGCCAGCGCCGGCACGCGCAGCCCCGAGCTCGACGGCCTGCTGCGCAGCGGCAGCGGCTTCTGGTCCCTGCTGCCTTCGCTCGACCTGGCCCTCTTCGACGCGGGAGCACGGCGCTCGCAGGTCGAGGCCAACGAGGCCACGCGCCGCGAGGCGCTGGCGCTGTACGACGCGGCGCTGCAGTCGGCCTTCCGCGAGGTGGCCGACGCGCTGGCGGTGCGCGACAGCCTGACCGAGCGCCTGGCGGCTCAGCAGGCACAGGTCGATGCGGCAGAGCGCAGCCTGGCATTGTCCGAGCAGAGCTATCGCCTGGGCGGGCTCAGCCAGCTTGAACTGCTCGACGCGCAACGCCAGCTCGCTGGCGCGCGCCAGGGCCAGGTGACGCTGCGCCAGACCGAGCAGGCCAACCGCGTGCTGTTGTTGCGCTCGCTCGGCGGGCGCTGGACGGCGGGTGCCTGAGGCGGCTGCTCAGCGCTCGTACACGCGATCCAGATCGGCGAACCCCTTGACCTCGATCGGGTTGCCGCTCGGATCGCGGAAGAACATCGTCCACTGTTCGCCGGGCTGGCCGGCGAAGCGCAGGTGCGGCTCGACGACGAACGACGTTTGCGCATCACGCAGCCGCTGCGCCAGCGCCTGCCAGTCGTCGGCCTGCAGCACCAGGCCCAGGTGCGGCATCGGCACCAGCGTGTCGCCGACGAGGCCGGTGTTGGTCGTTGCGAACGGCTCGCCCAAGTGCAGCGAAATCTGGTGGCCGAAGAAATCGAAATCGACCCAGGTCTCGGTGCTGCGGCCTTCGGCGCAGCCGAGCACACCGCCGTAAAAAGTGCGCGCGGCCTGCAAGTCGTGCACGTGGTAGGCGAGGTGAAAGAGGGCGCGCATCGTGGGGGTGTCGGCTTTCGTGGCATCGTAGCGCCATGCCGCAATCGCTGAAGCTCGTCACCGTCTGGTTGGTGATCGCCACCGCACTCTTCCTCGCCGTGCAGGTGTTGCAGCAGCGCGCCGAGCGTTCGCGTTTCTCGTTCGACGCCGCCAGCGGCGTCATCGAGTTGAAGCGCGCACCGGACGGTCACTTTTACTGGCCGGGGCGCGTCAACGGCATCGCGGTGGACTTTCTCGTCGATACCGGCGCCACCAGCACCGCGCTGCCGCTGGCGCTGGCGCAGCAGGCCGGGCTGGCGCTCGAGGGCTCGATTCGCTCGTCCACCGCCGGCGGCGTGGTCGATGGCCGGCTGGCGCGCGCCGACGTGTCGCTGCAAGGCGGTGTGGTGGCCGAGCGTTTGCGCGTCGGCGT
>JANNJX010000581.1:0-3157 GCA_031396005.1 Burkholderiales bacterium | reverse complement strand
TGCGGGCCCGAGCGCCGCACAGAATCGGTGCTGATCACGGGGGCGTGCATGGAAAAGATCTGGCTCAAACACTACCCCGCCGGTGTGCCGGCGGCAGTGAAGATCGACGTCTATCCCTCGCTGATCGCGCTGCTCGACGAGAGCTTCAAGAAGCACCGCGACTTGCCGGCCTACCAATTCATGGGCAAGGCGATCACGTTCGGCCAGGTCGACGACATCTCGCGCGCCTTCGCGGCCTACCTGCAGAGCCTGGGCTTGGCGCGCGGCGACCGCGTGGCGATCATGATGCCCAACGTGCCGCAGTACCCGGTGGCAGTGGCGGCCATCCTGCGGGCCGGCTTCGTCGTCGTCAACGTCAACCCGCTGTACACGCCGCGCGAACTCGAGCATCAACTCAAGGACTCGGGTGCGAAGGCGATCGTCATCCTCGAGAATTTCGCCGGCACGTTGCAGCAGGTGATCGACGCAGTGCCGACGCACAAGGTCGTGCTCGCCGCGATGGGCGACATGCTCGGCGCGGTCAAGGGCGCGATCGTCAACCACGTCGTGCGCCACCGCAAGAAGATGGTGCCGCCGTTCACCCTGCCCGGCGCGGTGCGCTTCAACGATGCCGTCGCACAGGGCCGCGGCAAGGCCTACACCGCGCCGCCGATCGGCCCCGACGACATCGCGGTGCTGCAATACACCGGCGGCACCACCGGCGTTTCCAAAGGCGCGGTGCTGCTGCACAGGAACCTGATGGCCAACATCCTGCAAGCGGAGGCGTGGTACCAGCCGGCGTTGAAAAAGATTCCGCCGGGCGAGCAGATCGTCACCGTGTGCGCGCTGCCGCTGTACCACATCTTCGGCTTCAACTCGAACATGATGCTCGGCCTGCGCATGGGCGGTTGCAACATCCTGATTGCGAATCCACGCGACATCGCCGGCCTGTTGAAGGAATTGGCCAAACACCGCTTCCACAGCTTCCCGGCGGTCAGCACGCTGTTCAACGCGATGGTGAACCATCCGGACTGCTCGACTGTCGATTGGTCGTCGCTGCGCATCTGCGTCAGCGGCGGCATGGCGGTGCAAAGCGCAACGGCCAGGCAGTGGCTGCAGAAGACCGGCTGCCCGATCGTCGAGGGCTACGGCCTGTCCGAGACCAGCCCGTCGGCGTGCTGCAACCCGGTGGACAGCACCGCGTACAGCGGCAACATCGGCCTGCCGATGCCCGGCACCGAGCTGGCGCTGCTCGACGACGACGGCAACGAGGTGCCACCGGGCACGCCGGGCGAGATCGCGATCCGCGGCGCGCAGGTGATGGCCGGGTATTGGCAGCGTCCTGACGAGACGGCCAAGGTGATGACGGCCAACGGATTTTTTCGCAGCGGCGACATCGGCACGGTCGATGAGCGCGGCTTCTTCAAGATCGTCGATCGCAAGAAGGACATGATCCTCGTCAGCGGCTTCAACGTCTACCCGAACGAGGTCGAAGACGTGATCACGCAGATGCCCGGCGTGCTCGAATGCGCCGCCGTGGGCGTGCCCGACGAGAAGGCCGGCGAAGCGGTCAAGGTGGTGATCGTGAAGAAGGACGCGCAGGTCAGCGCCGCCGACGTCAAAGCGTATTGCGAGGCCAACCTTACCGGGTACAAGCGGCCGCGTTTCATCGAGTTCCGCGCTGATTTGCCGAAGAGCCCGGTGGGCAAGATCCTGCGCCGCGAGCTGAGGGACGCGCCGCCGAAGTAAAGTGGCTGCATGATGAAACGCATTGCACGCGCCGTCGCATGACGGCGCTGATTGCTGTTGTCAGCGCGATGCGCGAAGAGCTGCTGGCGCTGCATGAAGATTTCCAGAATGCCAGCGTGCAGCGCGTGGCCGGCCGCGACTTTCATCTCGGCACGCTGCACGGCCGTGCCGCGCTGCTCGTGCTGTCGGGCATCGGCAAGGTGGCTGCGGCGACGACGACCGCGCTGCTGTTGGATCGCTTCGAGGTCGATGCCGTGCTGTTCACCGGCGTCGCCGGCGGATTGGGCGGGCAGGTCAAGGTCGGCGATGTCGTGATCGGCGACGCGCTCTTGCAGCACGACCTCGACGCCTCGCCGATTTTTCCGCGCTGGGAAGTGCCGTTAACGGGCATATCGCGCTTCGAAGCTGACGCGCGCTGGAGCGATGCACTGGCGCGCGCCGCGCGGAGCAGCGGCCACGCGGTGCACCGCGGCCTGATCGTCAGCGGCGACCGCTTCGTTTCGACAACCGCCGAGAGCGCTGCGCTGCGCGCGGCGCTGCCCGACGCGCTGGCCGTCGAGATGGAAGGCGCGGCGGTGGCGCAGGTGTGCCATGACTTCGCGCGGCCGTTCGCTGTCATGCGCACGATCTCCGACCGCGCCGACGACAGTGCGCCGGGCGACTTCTCGCTTTTTGTCGCCGACGTGGCCAGCGACTTGACGCGCCGCATCGTGCGTGCCGCGCTCGCCGAGCAACTCGCGCCGTGACGCCGCGCCTGTTCGTCGACGGCCCGCTGCGCGCCGATGCCACGCTCGCGCTGCCCGACGCCGCAGCACGCCACGCGCAGGTGCTGCGCCTGCAGCCCGGCAGCGACGTCACGCTGTTTGACGGCCGCGGCGGCGAGTGGGCGGCGCGCATCGAGGCCATGGGCAAGCGCGCAGTCACCGCCACGGCGTTACAGCATCACGCGGTCGAGCGCGAGTTGAGCTGCCACGCCACGCTGACGCTGGCCATGCCCGCCGGCGAGCGCATGGACTTCGTGATCGAAAAAGCCACCGAACTCGGCGCCGCCTGCATCGTGCCGCTGACCGCCGAGCGCTCGGTGCTGCGCCTGTCAGGTGAGCGCGCCGACAAGCGCCGCGCGCATTGGCAGGCGATTGCCGTGGCCGCCTGCGAGCAATGCGGGCGCAACCGCGTGCCCGAGGTGACTGCGCCGCAGCCGTTGGCGGCATGGCTCGGCACGTTGGGCGAACGTGGCGCCGACGAGCAACGCTGCCTGCTCGGCTGGCGCGATGCCCGCCCGTGGTCGGTCACGAGCGCGGCGACCGTGATCACACTGAGCGGGCCCGAAGGCGGCTTCACCGCCGACGAAGAGGCGCTGGCGCTCGCGCGCGGCTTCGTCAGCGTGACGCTCGGCGAGCGCGTGCTGCGCGCCGACACGGCGCCGCTG
>JANNJX010000557.1:0-2787 GCA_031396005.1 Burkholderiales bacterium | reverse complement strand
GATCCCACGCAACGTCGATGGTGGATTGCAGCAGATCGTGGGTCATGGGATGAGGCTCTTGGTGTAGGTGGCGATGCGATGGGCCGCTTCGACGCATTCTTCGACGCCGGCGACGAGCGCCATTCGAATGCGGCCATTGCCGGGGTTGGTGCCGTGCGCTTCGCGAGCGAGCAGGCTGCCGGGCAAAACGACGACATTGTATTGAGCGAGCAGGCCGCGCGCGAACTCGACATCCGAGCCCGCGGCGCGCGCGCCGCTCAGCGGCACGCCGGCCCACAGGTAGAAGCCGGCGTCGGGCAACCTCACGTCGAGCACCTCGGCGAGTACCGGCGTGACCCGGGCGAACTTGTCGCGGTAGAGCGCGCGATTGGCGACGACGTGTGCCTCGTCGTTCCACGCCGCGATGCTCGCCGCTTGCACCACCGGGCTCATCGCGCTGCCGTGGTAGGTGCGGTAGAGCAGAAAATTTTTCAGGATGTGTGCGTCGCCGGCGACGAAGCCCGAGCGCAGGCCCGGCACGTTGCTGCGCTTGGACAGGCTGGTCAGCGCGACCAGGTTCTTGAAGTCATCGCGGCCGAGCGCACGCGCGGCTTGCAGCGCGCCGAGCGGCGGCTCGTCGCGAAAGTAGATCTCGCTGTAGCACTCGTCGCTGGCGATGACGAAGCCGTGGCGGTCGCTGAGTTCGAACAGCGTTGCCCATTCGGCGAGCGGCATCACGGCGCCGGTCGGGTTGCCGGGCGAGCAGACGTAGAGCAGTTGCGTTCGCGACCACGTGGCGGCGTCGATCTGCGACCAATCCGCAGCGAAATTGCGCGCCGGGTTGCTGTTCGCAAACGCAGGCTGCGCACCCGCCAGCAGCGCCGCGCCTTCGTAAATTTGATAGAACGGATTCGGGCAGACCATGGTGGCGCCGGGCCGCGAAGCATCGATCGCCGTCTGCGCCAAACTGAACAGCGCTTCGCGCGAGCCGTTGACCGGCAGCACCTGGGTGGCGGCGTCGAGCGCCACGCCGTAGCGCTGCTGCACCCAGGCCGCGCAAGCCTGGCGCAGTTTCGGCTCGCCGGCGGTGGCCGGGTAAGACGACAGGCCGCCGAGCGAGCCGCGGATCGCCTCTTCGACCAACACCGGCGTGTCGTGTCTTGGCTCGCCGATGCCCAAGGATATCGGCCGGTGATCGCGCGACGGCACGACGCCGGCCATCAACTCGCGCAGCTTCTCGAACGGATACGGGTTGAGCCGCGCCAGCAGGGGGTTCATGCGACCGATGATAGGCGAGCAGGCAGCGCAGAATGAGCGCCATGACGGCTCGCAAAGTCTGCTGTTCGGCGCTGCCGCAGCCCGCGGCATCGTGTTGGCTCGTGCATTGACCGCGCTGCTGCTGGCGGCGCTGGCGATTGCGCTGCTCTACGCGGCGCTGCTGGCGCTGGTCTGGTGGCAGCAGGAGCGCCTGATCTTTCTGCCGAGCTCGCTGCCCGCAGAGCACCGCTTCGATGTCGGCGCCGACGTGCACGAGGCCTGGGTCGAGGTGCCCGGCGCGCGGCTGCATGCGCTGCACCTGCGCAATGTGCAGCCGCGAGGCGTCGTCTTCTTTCTGCACGGCAACGCCGGCAACCTCGACGGTTGGTTCGTCAACGCCGATTTCTATCGCCGTCTGAATCTCGACCTCTTCATGCTCGACTACCGCGGCTACGGCAAAAGCAGTGGCCGCATCGACAGCCAGGCGCAACTCGAGGCCGATGTGCGCGCGGCGTGGGCCAGCATCGCGCCGCGATATGCCGGCCAGCACCGCGTGTTTATCGGCCGCTCGCTCGGCAGCGCCCTGGCCGCTGGCCTGGCCGCCGAGGTGTTGCCCGAGTTGACCGTGCTCGTCAGTCCCTACGAAAGCTTGGCCGCGCTGGCTGCCGAGCATTATCGATGGGTGCCGCAAGCGCTGCTGCGTTATCCGCTGCGCACCGACGAGGCGCTGGCGCGCGTCACTTCACGCGTGCTGTTGGTGCACGGTGCCGACGACGAGATCATCGGCGCGACGCACAGCCAAAGGCTGCTGCGTGCTGCGCCGCACGCCGAGCGCGTGCTGATCGAAGGCGCCGGGCACAACGATCTGCAGCAGTTCCCGGCGTACCTGGATGCGCTCGCCGCGCGGCTGCGCTAGAGCGCGCCGCGACAGCCGGCAGCGCCGCAGCGGCAGGCGAGCTTGCCGTCGTGATGCGTTTCGCCGTAGTCCACCGTCAGCTCTTCACCCGCGGCGATCACGCGCAGCGCGTAGAACTCGACGCGGCCGTTGTCGATGCATAGACGCGCGTTCGGCCGGCAACTGTGGTTGGTGAAACGCATCGGGTCGCTCGACTCGGTGAAGTCGATCGCTTTGCGCGCCGACAGCTCGACGATCATGATGCGTTCATGCCGCGTGGCGCGGATGCGCGCTTCTTCGACGCTGATCGACTCGCCGCGGATCTCGCCGATCTTGCGTCGGGCCGGGATCGCCTGCGCGGCGAAGACACCGTGGCCGTCGATCGCGCTCGGCGCCACCGTGACGTCGAAGCGCTGGTAGGCCGGGCGGCCGACCTCGACGCCGACGCTCACTCGGCCGACTTCGGCAGATCGACGCGCGGCGCTGGCTTCCAGCCTTTGGCGCGGTGCTCCGCGGTGACGAAGGTGCGGATACCGCCGCGCACGAACCAGTCGGCGTGGATGCGCGCGAAGCGCGGCTTCACCGCCGCCACCAGATCGCCGAGGATCGTGTTCGTCACCTTTTCGTGAAACGCGCCCTCGTTGCGAAAACTCCAG
>JANNJX010000523.1:0-1970 GCA_031396005.1 Burkholderiales bacterium | reverse complement strand
CCCATCGCGCCCAGGCCGTCGATGGCGCGGCCGCCCTTGTCGAGGCCGGCGGCCAGGCCGACGCGGTTGGGGAAGGCGAGGCCGGCGATGTTGACCGGGTCGGCAATCCGCGGCTGCTGCCAGACCGCTTGGGCGGGCGTGTTCTGCAGATGCTCCAGCGTGGCCAGCGTCAGGTCGTGCGCGCGCTCTGCATCGAGTCCGAAGAGAAAAGGGCGGGTGAGGGCGTAGGGCACCAACGACATAATCGGTGGCCATTCTCGCAAACGAATTTTTCCTCCACCTTCTCGTTTCCACTTTGACGATGACGATGACGCAAGATGAATCGAAGGCGCTGCTCGGCCGGGCTGCACTGGCGTTCGTGGTCCCCGGCAGCATCGTCGGTGTCGGCACCGGCTCGACGGTCAACCACTTTATCGACACGCTGGCTGGCCTGCGCGAGCGCATCGTCGGCGCGGTGTCGAGTTCGCGGCAGAGCACGGAGCGCCTGCGCGGCCACGGCATCGCGGTCTTCGATGCCAACGAAGTCGAGCGCCTGCCGGTCTACATCGACGGCGCCGACGAGATCGACCGCCGCGGCTTCATGATCAAGGGTGGCGGCGCGGCGCTGACGCGCGAGAAGATCGTCGCCGACCTGGCCGAGCGCTTCGTCTGCATCGCCGACGCCAGCAAGCAGGTCGACGTGCTCGGCCGCTTTGCGCTGCCGGTGGAGATCATCGAGATGGCGCGCGAGCGCCTCGTGCGCCGCTTCGCGGGCATCGGCGGCCGCGCCGTGCTGCGCGAGGGCTTGCTCACGGACAACGGCCACCCGCTGCTCGACGTGCATGGCCTGCACATCACCGACCCGCTGGCGATGGAAGCCGAAATCAACCAATGGCCGGGCGTCGTTGCCGTGGGCATCTTCGCTCGCCACCGCGCCAGCGTCTGCCTGCTCGGCGGCGCCGACGGCGTCGAACGGAAGGACTACGCATGAACCGGGACATCCAGATCGCACAGGCGGCGACGCCGCGGCCCATCGGCGAAATCGCCGCCAAGCTGGGCATCCCGGAGCACGCGCTCGAGCCCTACGGCCGCACCAAGGCCAAGGTGTCGCTCGACTTCGTGCAATCGCTGACGCACGCCAAGGACCGCGCCAACGGCAAGCTGGTGCTGGTGACCGCGATCAGCCCGACGCCGGCCGGCGAAGGCAAGACGACGACGACCGTCGGCCTCGGCGACGCGCTGAATCACATCGGCAAGAACGCGGTGGTGTGCCTGCGCGAGCCGTCGCTCGGCCCGGTGTTCGGCTTGAAGGGCGGTGCTGCCGGCGGCGGCCACGCGCAGGTGGTGCCGATGGAGGACATCAACCTGCACTTCACCGGCGACTTCTCGGCCATAGCGCTGGCCAACAACCTGTTGGCGGCGATGATCGACAACCACATCCACCACGGCAACGAACTCGGCTTCGACGTGCGGCGTGTGACGTGGAAGCGCGTCATGGACATGAACGATCGCGCGCTGCGCGACATCACGGTGGCGCTCGGCGGCCCGGGCAACGGCTATCCGCGCGAGGACGGCTTCGACATCGTCGTCGCCTCTGAGGTGATGGCGATCTTCTGCCTGGCGACGTCGCTGGCGGACCTGAAGCAGCGCCTGGGCAACATCGTTTGCGGCCACACGCGCGAGGGCCACCCGATCCGCGCCCGTGATCTCAAAGCCCATGGCGCGATGACGGCGCTGCTGAAAGACGCGCTGGCGCCGAATCTCGTGCAGACCCTGGAGCACACGCCGGCGTTCATCCACGGCGGGCCGTTCGCCAACATCGCCCACGGCTGCAACTCGGTACTGGCAACGAAGACGGCGTTGAAGCTCGCCGACTACGTCGTCACCGAGGCCGGCTTTGGTGCCGACCTGGGCGCCGAGAAGTTCATCGACATCAAGTGCCGCAAGAGCGGGCTGCGGCCCGACGCAGTGGTGCTGGTGGCGACGATCCG
>JANNJX010000484.1:0-1615 GCA_031396005.1 Burkholderiales bacterium | reverse complement strand
GCAGCGCCAACGCGCGTTCGTAAAGCGCGTTGCGCGGCGCGCCGCTGATCGCCGAGGCCAGCGACACGGCTTGCTTGAGCGGCAGCTCGGCCAGCAACAACGTCAAGGCGCGCTCGGCTGCAGCGTCGAGCGCCGCGGCTTGTTCTGCGGCCACGGCGTGCAGCACGAGCACGAACTCGCCACGCGAGCGGTTCACGTCGGCCGCGAGCCAGGCGGGCGACGCGCTCGCCGCCAGCGTCACCACCTCTTCGAACTGCTTCGTCAGCTCACGCGCGAGCGTGATGCAGCGCGTCGGCATCACGTCGGCCATCGCATCGACGAGCGCGGCCACGCGGTGCGGGGCTTCGAACAACACGACCGACTCGTTGCAACGCGCGGCCACGGCATTCAGCCAGACGCGGCGCTCGGCCGCTTTGCTCGGCGCGAAGCCGACGAAGGCGAACCCACCGGCCGAGGCATCGCCGGCCACCGACAGCGCGGCGACGACGCTGCTGACGCCGGCGATCGGCACGCAGCGGTGGCCGGCGGCCCGCACCGCCGCCACCAACGCCGCGCCTGGGTCCGAGACCGCCGGTGTGCCCGCATCGCTGACGTAGGCCACTCGCTCGCCGCGCGCTAAGCGTTCGACGACACGCGCCGAGGCTTCGCGCTCATTGTGCTCGTGCAGCGCGAGGAGCGGCTTGTGCAGGCCGAGATGGTTGAGCAGGCCGGCCGAGACGCGCGTGTCTTCGCAGGCCACGGCATCGACCAGGCCGAGCACCTGCACCGCGCGCAGCGTCAGGTCGGCCAGGTTGCCGATCGGCGTGGCCACGACATACAGCGCGCCCGCCGGATACTGCTGCGCCCCGGCCGCCGCAGCCGCGGCTTGGGCGATGATCGCGGGCAAGGACAAGTTCGAGGCAGCGATGGCTCTGTTCTCCCGCGGTAACTCACGCAACAACATCACTCGCCAGGCGACGGGCCAAAGGGCCGAAACGCGCGCGTGGGCGCATTTGCAATGCGCCGGCCTGTCGCTGGTGGCGCGCAATTATCGGGTCGCACGCGGCCCCAACGCGCGCGGCGGCGAGATCGATCTGATCTGCCGCGAGCGCGACGGCACGCTGGTTTTCGTCGAAGTGCGTGCCCGCGGCAGCGCTTCGCATGGCGGCGCGGCGGCCAGCGTCGGCGCGGCCAAACGCGCAAGCCTCGTCTTCGCAGCGCAGCGCTTCATCGCCTCATTGCCCGCAGTTCCGCCTTGCCGATTCGATGTCGTCGCGATCGACGGCGACGATCTTCAATGGATCAAGGCAGCTTTCGATGCCGCTTGAGGGCGCGTGGGCCGAGCGCCGGGCCGCTCCCAAGCCGGCCCACATCCCCCTCGGGGGATCGTGCAACGTACTCGTTGCGCGAGGGGCTCCGCGTGGGCCGAGCGCCGGGCCGCTCCCAAGCCGGCCCACATCCCCTCGGGGGATCGTGCAACGTAGTCGTTGCGCGAGGAGCTCCACGTGGGCCGAGCGCGGGGCCGCTCCCCAGGCGGCCCACATCCCCTCGGGGGATCGCGCAACGTACTCGTTGCGCGAGGGGCACCATTCACTGCTGTCATATGATCCGCGCACATGCTTGAGCAGCGCATTCA
>JANNJX010000265.1:0-5933 GCA_031396005.1 Burkholderiales bacterium | reverse complement strand
CGTGCCGCACGACCACCCGAGCTTCGCCGGCCACTTCCCCGGCCATCCGGTGCTGCCCGGCGTGGTGCTGTTGTCGATGGTGATGGAAGCGCTGCAATCGCGTTTGCAGACGCCGGCGCAGATCGACCAGGCCAAGTTCCTCGCGCCGGTGTTGCCCGGCGACACGCTGGTGTTGCAAGTCGCCGAGCAAGATCAGCGCCTGCAGTTCGAGCTCAGACGCGGCGACACGCCGGTGGCGCGCGGTCAACTCTCGCCGCTGCGATGAAGACGACAACGACGATGGCCGAGAGCCCCAGCCCCAAAGCCGCATGGGCCGAGCGCGAAGAGCGCGGCAGCATCTGGCTGCTGCGCTTCATGGCCTGGCTGGCGAGCACGCTCGGCCGCCGCGTGGCGCGCCTGATCCTGCATCCGATCACCGCCTACTTCGTGCTGTTCTCGCCGGCGGCGCGGCGCAACTCGATCCGCTACCTGCGTCGCGCGCTCGGCCGCGAACCGGGCTGGGCGGACGGCTACCGGCACGTCCACACCTTCGCCTCCATCGTGCTCGATCGCCTGTATTTCGCGCGCGGCGACGTTGCGCAGTTCGACTTGCGGCACAGCGGCGGCGAGCTGCTCGATGCGGCGATCGGCGAAGGACGCGGCGCGGTCATGCTCGGCGCGCACCTGGGCAGCTTCGAGGCGTTGCAAGCGGTCGGCGAACAGCACGCCAACCGGCGCATCGCCATGGTCATGTACCCGGCCAACGCGCAGAACATCCAGCGCGTGCTGAACGCCGTCGCGCCAGCCAACACGCTGAAGATCATCACGATCGGCCACCCGGGCACGACGCTGGCGATCCGCGATTGGCTCGACGGCGGCGGGCTGGTCGGCATGCTCGGTGACCGCGTGTTGCAGGAAGGCAAAGGCCAAGGTGATGTGCAGCACCTTCCCTTCCTCGGCCACGAAGCGCCGTTCAGCCTCGGCCCGCTGCGGCTGGCGATGCTGTTGAAGCGCCGCGTCTTCTTCATGTCCGCGCTGTTTCGCGGCGGCAACCGCTACGAGGCGCGCTTCGAGCCGCTGGCCGATTTCAGCGAGCGGCCTGTCGATGCCGCGGCTCGCGAGGCGCAGTTGCACGCGGCGCTGCAAGCCTATGTGCACAAGCTCGAAGCGCTGTGCGTTGAAGCGCCGTACAACTGGTTCAACTTCCACGACTTTTGGCTAGAAGATGCGGCGCACTGATTCCACCCGACGCGCGCTGCTGCTGACAGCGAGTGCGGCACTCGTGGCAGGCCCGTCGTTGGCCGTCGACGCCTTCGACCTCGCCGCATTGGCCGCGTTGCTCGCGCAGCGCAAGAGCGGCGAAGCGCGCTTCGAGGAAACGCGCCTGGTCTCCGGCCTCGAAGGCCCGCTGTTCTCCAGCGGCACGCTGTCCTTCACGGCGCCCGACGCGTTTGCGCGCCAGACGCTGCGGCCGCGCGCCGAGTCGATGGCGGTGCAGGGCAACGTCATCACGTTGAAGCGCGGCGGGCGCAGCCGCCAGATGACGCTCGATGCGGTGCCCGAGCTGTCGGCGCTGGTCGAGGCGATGCGCGGCACGCTGACCGGCGATGCAGTGACGTTGCGCAAGCACTTCACCACGGCGGTGGCCGGCAACGCGCAGGGCTGGAAGCTCACCCTCGTGCCGCGCGACCGCGCGCTCGCCGCGCAAGTGCGCGAGGTCGCGATCGAGGGCCAGCGCGGTGACATGCGCGTCGTCAGTCTGTGGTTGTCAGGCGGTGACAGCTCGCGCATGACGATCGAGCCGATCGACGCCGCGAAGACGCCGTGACGGCGCCGCGCGCTGATGCCGCAGCAGCCGCGGCGGCCACCGCACCGCGTGGCCGCGCCATCGTGCTGGCACTGTGGCTCGCCGCCGTGCTGCTGTGCGTCTGGCAGATCACGCGCACGACTTTCAACGCCGATCTTTCGGCCTTCCTGCCGGCCGATCCCGACGCGCGCCAGCGCGTGCTGATCGAGCAGATCGAAAGCGGCCTCGTTGCGCGCACGCTGCTCGTCGGCATCGAAGGCGGCGACGTCACCGCGCGCGCCGCCGCCTCGCGCGAGCTGGCGGCGGCAATGCGCGCCGGCGGACGCTTCGAGCAGGTGCACAACGGCGAGACCAGCGACTGGGCCAGCGTCGGCCAGTGGTTGTTCGACCAGCGCTACCTGCTGAGCCCGGCGGTGAATGCCGAGCGCTTCAGCGCTGCCGGCCTGCGCGAAGGCATCGCCGACAGCCTCTCGCTGCTCGGCACGCCAGCCGGGCAGCTCATCAAGCCGCTGCTCGACCGCGATCCGACGGGCGAGACGCAACGCATCGGCGAGGCGCTGATTCCCGCCAGCGCGCCGAAGAGCGAGGGCGGCGTGTGGGTGGCACGGCAGGGCGAGCGCGCGTTGATGGTGGCGATCACGCGCGCCACCGGCGCCGATATCGACGCGCATGCGGCGACGCTGGCCGGCCTCGACGACGCCTTCGCACCGCAGCGCGCGCGCGGCCTCGTCTTGCGCATCACCGGCGCACCGGTGTTCGCCGTGCAAAGCCGCAGCAGCATCGAGGCCGAGGCGAAGAAACTCGCGATCGTCGGCACGCTGCTCGCCAGCGGCCTGCTGCTGCTGGCGTTTGCGTCGCCGCGCGCGTTGCTCGTAGCGATGCTGCCGGTGGCCAGCGGCGTGCTCGCCGGCATCGCCGCCGTCAGCATCGGATTCGGCAGCGTGCACGGCATGACGCTCGGCTTCGGCACGACGCTCATCGGCGAGGCGGTGGACTACGCGATCTACTACCTCGTGCAGGCGCGACAAGGCGGCTGGCGACAGTGGCAGCGCAGCGGCTGGCCGACGGTGCGCCTCGGGCTGCTGACGTCGGTCTGCGGCTTTGCGGCGCTGGTGTTGTCGGGCTTTGCGGGGCTGGCGCAGTTGGGCGTGTTCTCGCTCGCCGGCTTGATCGGCGCGGCATTGGCGACGCGCTTCGTCCTGCCGATCCTGATGCCCAACGGCACGCCCGGCGTCGGCCTGCGGCCCCACCTCGGCCGTGCCACCGGCATCGTGCTGCGCGCGATGCCGCCGTGGCGCTGGCCGCTCGTTGCGCTCGGCGTCGCCGCGGCGTTGCTGCTCGGGCAGCGCAGCGACTTGTGGCGCGCCGATCTCGGCTCGCTCTCCCCGATCTCCAAAGACGCACTGGCTCTCGACAGCAGCCTGCGCGCTGACCTCAGCGCCGGCGACGCGCGCACGCTGGTCGTCGTGCAAGGCCCCAATCTGCAGGCGACGCTCGAAGCCACCGAGTCGGTTGGGCGCACGCTCGACGGCTTGCAGGAGCGCGGCGTCATCGGCGGCTACGACAGCGTGACCCGCTGGCTGCCGAGCCTGGCGACGCAGAAGGCGCGACAGTCCGCGCTGCCCGACGCGCCGACGTTGCAAGCTGCGTTGGCGCAAGCCACCGCCGACGGCCCGCTGCGCGCCGCGCGGCTGGCGCCGTTCGTCGCCGATGTCGAGCGTGCGCGCACGCTGCCGTTGATCGAGCTGCCGACGCTGCGCGCTGCGGGGTTGAAGACGCTCGTCGATGCGCTGATCGTGCAGCGCGCCGACGGCAGCGTCGCTTCCCTTTTGCCGCTGCAACCGCTGCAAGGCGCGCCGGCCCCGGCCGACGGTGCCACAGTCGATTCGGGCGAAGTGCAAAAGGCGCTGGCCGCGCGCAGCGACGTGCAAGTGCAGGATATCGGCCCCGAGTTGCGTCGCCTGTATCGCCACTACCTCGATGAAGCGCAAGGGCAGGCGCTGCTCGGCGCGCTCGGCGTGGTGCTGCTGATGGCCTGGTCGCTGCGCTCGTGGCGGCGGCTGCTCGCGGTGTGCCAGCCGCTGCTGCTGGCGGTGCTGCTGACGATGGCCGGGTTGACACTGGCCGGCGTGCAGTTCGGCATCCTGCACCTGGTCGGTCTGCTGCTGGTGGTGGCGGTCGGCAGCAACTACGCGCTGTTTTTCGACATGCTGCAACAGCAGAGCACCGAACCCGACAGCGAAATGCTGGCCTCGCTGCTGCTCGCCAACCTGACCACCGTGGCCTCGTTCGCCTTGATCGCGCTGTCAAACATTCCGGCGCTGGCGGCGATCGGTGTCGTCGTCGCGCCGGGGGCATTGCTAGCGCTGTTGTTGTCGGCGGCGTTCGTGCGCGTGAGGCCACGCGTGGCGGGCGGGCCGAGCGCCGGGCCGCTGCCAAGCCGGCCTGCCATCCCTAGGGCCACGAAGGGGCCCCTGCGGGCCCAGGGGGATCGTCCGACGTACTCGCCCGGCGAGGGGCCGACATGACTTGGCCGATGCCGCCGTTGATCCAGGCCAGCGTCGGCGTGCACGGCCTGGCCGCGGCGTCGTTGCTGTTGCCCGGCGCGTGGCCGTGGGCGGTTGGCGCGGTCGCGCTGAATCACGCCGCGCTCACGGCGGCCGGCTTGTGGCCGCGCAGCACCGTGCTCGGGCCGAACCTGCGGCGCTTGCCCGAGGCGGCGCGCGCGCGCGGCGAGATCGCCATCACCATCGACGATGGGCCCGATGCGAAAGTCACGCCGGCGGTGCTCGGCGTGCTTGCCGCGCATGGCGTGCGCGCCACGTTCTTCTGCATCGCAGAGCGAGCGCGCGACAACGCCGCGCTGACGCGGCGCATCGTTGACGCCGGCCACAGCGTGCAGAACCACAGCCACCACCACCGCCACCACTTCTCGCTGCTGGGACCGCGTGCGTTGCAGCGCGAGATCGGCGACGCACAGGCGCTGCTGGCCGACATCACCGGCGTGGCGCCGCATTGCTTTCGCGCGCCGGCCGGCCTGCGCAGCCCGCTGCTCGACCCGGTACTGCACCGCCTGGGCCTGCACCTGGTGAGCTGGACACGGCGCGGCTTCGACACGCGCGAGCGCGATCCGGCGCGTGTGCTGAATCGCTTGACGCGCAACCTCCGCGCCGGCGACATCCTGCTGTTGCACGACGGCCATGCGCAGCGTAGCGCCGACGGCAAGCCGGTCGTGCTGCACGTGCTGCCGCGGCTGCTGGCCGCGTTGCAGTCGCAGGGCCTGAAGTCGGTGACGCTGGCCACCGCGGTGCCGCCACGCGGCGACAATCGCGGCGCATGAGTTCGTCCACCGCCCTCTTACCGCAAGACGAGTCGCCGCAACAGGCCTGGCGCACGCTGCGAGGCGCCGCCTGCGCGCCGTACAAAGCCTCGGGCCGCTTCGCCTGGCATTGGGCGCGCGGCAAGCTCGGCCGCGACCCGGTGTTTCGCGGCCTGCTCGAACGCGGTGACCTGCCGACGCAGGCGCGCGTGGTCGACATCGGCTGCGGCCAGGGCCTGATGGCGAGCCTGCTGCATGCGTGCGAACGAGCACAGCGTTGGCCCAGCGCGTGGGCCGCCGCGCCGTCGGCGCGCGCCTACACCGGCATCGAGCTGATGCAACGCGACGTCGATCGCGGCCAGCCCGCGCTGCAAGCGCTGCCGTTTGCGCCGCGCCTGGTCTGCGCCGACATGCGCGAGGCTGCGCTGCCGGCGTGCGATGTCGTCGTCATCCTCGACGTGCTGCATTACGTGGACATCGCCGCGCAAGACGCGCTGCTGCATCGCGTGCGCAACGCGCTGCGCGACGGCGCAGCCGACAGCCGCACGCAATGCGCGCCGCGCCTTCTGCTGCGCGTGGGCGATGCGGCGAGCACGCGCGGCTTTGCGATCAGCCAATGGGTCGATCGTTTCGTGACGATGGTGCGCGGCCACCGCGTGCCGCCGACCTGGGGTCGGCCGTTGGCGGTGTGGGTGCAGCAATTGCAAAGCCTCGGCTTCGACGTCAGCAGCGTACCGATGAGCCAGGGCACGCCGTTTGCGAACGTGCTCTTGATCGCTGACTTGAAATGAAACGCGCAGTCGTGTCGCCGTCCGCTGTCGGCCCACA
>JANNJX010000389.1:0-1889 GCA_031396005.1 Burkholderiales bacterium | reverse complement strand
CTTGCGCTCCGGCGACATGCTCGATGCCGCGCTCGGCGAGTTCGACTACGTCGTCGGCATGGACTCGCTGATCCACTACGAAACGGCAGACGCCGTGCGCGTGCTGGCCGGCCTGGCCGAGCGCACCCGCTGCGCCGTGCTCTTCACCTATGCGCCGAGCAACCCGGCGCTGAGGGCCTTTCGTGCGGTGGGCCGGCTGTTCCCGCGCAGCGACCGCGCGCCGTGGATCGAACCCGTTGCCGAGAAGGTGCTGCACCGCCAGATCGCCGCCGAGCCACGGTTGCGGGGCTTTGCGCCGGCACGCACGCTGCGCATTTCGAGCGGGTTCTACACGTCACAGGCGTTGGAGTTGCAGCGGGCCGAGCGCCGGGCCGCTCCCAAGCCGGCCGGCGTCCCCTCGGGGGACCGGCCAGCGTACCCGCTGGACGAGGGGCAGTAAGAGTGGGACTGCTCATCACCCGCCGCGGCCTGATGCCCAGTCTGGACTGGCAGCGCATCCCCACGCGCTGGCTGCCGTTTGCCGATGCCGCATCGGCCGATCTGCCGCTGTCGCGCCTGCTGCGGCTGTCGCTGTTCCAGGTCTCCGTCGGCATGGCCACGGCGCTGATGGTCGGCACCTTGAACCGCGTGATGATCGTCGAGCTCGGTGTCGGCGCGTGGCTCGTCGCGCTGATGGTCGCGCTGCCGCTGGTGGCCGCGCCGTTTCGCGCGCTGATCGGTTTCAAGTCGGATCAGCACCGCAGTTTTCTCGGCTGGAAGCGCGTGCCCTTCGTCTGGTTCGGCACGCTGGCGCTGTTCGGCGGTCTGGCGATCATGCCGTTCGCATTGATCCTGCTGAGCGGTGAGACCACGATCCAACTCGTCGCCGGCCACGCCGCCGCCGCACTCGCCTTCGTGCTCGCCGGCGCCGGCCTGCAAACCACGCAGACCGCCGGCCTGGCCCTGGCCAGCGACCTCGCGCCCGAAGCCACTCGCCCACGCGTCGTCGCGCTGCTGTACGTGATGCTGCTCGTCGGCATGGTCGGGGCGAGCCTCGTCTTCGGCGTGCTGCTCGCCGACTACTCGCACACCCGCCTCGTGCAGGTGGTGCAGGGCACGGCGATCGCGAGCGTGCTGCTCAACGCCGTCGCGATGTGGAAGCAGGAGCCGCGCAACAGCCTGCGCGTCAAGCAAGCAGTGGCGCGCGAGAGCTTTTCCGTGCACTGGCAGCGCTTTTCCTCGCAACCGCAGGTCAAGCGCTTCCTCGTCGCCGTCGGCCTGGGCACGGCGGCCTTCAACATGCAGGACGTGATCCTCGAGCCCTACGGCGGCGAGATCATGCAGCTCGGCGTCGGCGCAACGACGCAGCTCACCGCGCTGATGGCCGGCGGCGCGCTGCTGGCCTTTGCACTCGCGGCGCGCACGCTCGCGCGCGGCGGCGACCCGCAGCGCGTGGCAGCGGTCGGCGTGCTGTTCGGCCTGGCCGGTTTTTCCGCTGTGATCTTTGCCGAGCCGGTCGATGCGCCAATGCTGTTCCGCCTCGGCGCTGGACTGATCGGCTTGGGCGGCGGCTTCTTCGCCGTCGGCACACTCAGCGCCGCCATGAACCTCAAAGGCCTCGAAGGCCACGGCATGAACGGCCTGGTGTTGGGCGCCTGGGGCGCCGTGCAAGCCACCTGCGCCGGCGCGGCCATCGCGCTCGGCGGCGCGCTGCGCGACGTGGTCTCGCATGCCGCCACCGCGGGCTGGCTCGGCGAGGCGCTGCAATCGCCCGCCACCGGCTATGCCGCGGTCTATCACCTCGAACTCGTCATGTTGTTCGCCACGTTGATCGTGCTCGGGCCGCTGGTGCGGCGGGGCACGGCGGCGCAGCCAACCGCATCTTCCCAACGCTTCGGCCTGGCCGAACT
>JANNJX010000387.1:0-5769 GCA_031396005.1 Burkholderiales bacterium | reverse complement strand
GACATCACGACATACGCGCGGCCGCTTTCAAAGATGAAATACGTCTGCCGCTTGCCGACGGCTTCGCCGCAGTATTTCAGGCCCTTCGCGAGACTCCGGATGTTCACGGCCACCCCCGGTTGGAACTCAATCGCGGCAGTGTATGCCCATTCCAAAAAAGGTGTCTGACACCTTTTAGCTGCTAGCCGGGCCAGGTTTCGGCCGCATCCATAGCCAGCCCAGCACCGCGAGCACGAGGATTGCGACGGCGGCGGCCACCCACCGCCACGGCGACGCCTTCTTCGCCGCGCGGCTCTCCCGCCCGCCCGACGTCAGGCAGTCTTCCATCGAATCGTAGGGAATGAATTTTTCCGTGCGCTCGTAGTGCACGGAATCCTTCCCGTGGCACACGCCCGATTGCGATTTCTTGACCCCGGGGTCCGCATCGCCAACGGCCGCGCTCCCGGCACCCGCCAGCAGCAGGCCTGCGACCGCACCGGCAGCGATAAACATCCCCCTCACGCCACAAGCCTACGCCGCGTGCCTGTCTTAATGTGCAAATGCCTGAAGCGCCGTCGGCTCGTCGCCAAAAAACGACGCACGGAGTGAAAAAACCCGCAGCAATTGCGGCGCTTGTAAGCGGATGTGGGCCGCTTCCTACACCCGTTCGGGACTGCCCCCGATGCCGGTTGTGACGCGGGTCAGCGATAAAGGCCCCGCAACGGATTGCGAGGTCACTGTCATGCTTTACTACGCTCTCGCTTTTTTCCTGGTCGCCCTGATCGCGGCCGTCTTCGGCTTTACCGGCATCGCCGCCGGCGCAGCGGGCATCGCGCAGATCCTGTTCGTCGTTTTCATCGTGCTGGCCATCGGCAGCTTCGTGATGAGCATGGTCCGCAAGCGCTAGGGCGGTTGCCGCGCATCACCCCGCATTTCACACCCCCCCGACAGGAGAGCCCCATGAACGAAACCGTCACCCCCACCTTGTCCACGGTCACGCCTGCCGTCGACCGCGCCATCGACAAGCTCGCCGACGGCGCTGCGAGCGTGCCGTTGGCCGTCGAACGTGCAGCCGGGCGAGCCACCGAAGCGGCGCGTCTGGGCACGCAGAAACTGCACGAGGGCACGCAGCAGGTCAAGGCGCAGCTGAACCATGTCACCGACAGCGCCATCGCCTACGTCAAGGAAGAGCCGGTGCGGGCGCTGCTGATCGCCGCTGCGACCGGCGCCGCGCTGATGGCGCTGGCCGGCTTGCTCAGCCGTTCGCGCTATTGAACGCTGAACGTCGCTTTGATCGCTGACTGCTGCGCCCAGACGCCGCGATGATCCATCCGCTGTTGCGCCTGGCGCTGGCCCGGCCCGATCTGTTGGCCGACCACGCCAGCGCTTACGCCGAACTGGCCGCCGTCAACGCCCGCGAGGCAGTGGCTGACTGGCAACTGCGGCTGCTCGGATGGGCCTTGCTCGCCGCCGGCGTGCTGCTGTGCATCGTCTTTAGCGGCGTCGCCTTGATGCTGTACGGCGCCGTCGCGGCGCCGGCCCTGCCGTGGTTGCTGTGGGCAGTGCCGGCAACACCGGCGCTGCTGGCGCTGGCCGGTGGCTGGCTGGCCCGCCGCCCTCGCGTCACCAACGCCGTGCGCGGCGTTTCTCTGGCGCAGCAGTTCGAAGCCGACCTGGCGCTGTTGAGAGCCCGATCATGAGCGCCGCTCAGCCGCTCCAGGGGGCTGGATGAGCACCGACGCCGCCTTGCAACGCCTCGCGGCCTCGCGGGCGTCGATCAACGCCGAGTTGTTGAAGCTGCAGGGCTTTGACGGCGAGGCCGAGGCAGACTCGCCGCAACGCGACCCGGCCTTCCCGGATGGCTCTGACGCGCCGAGCACGCCCTGGTTCGAGACCGCGAGCCGCGCGCTTCGCCTGTGGTGGCGCCACCATCCGGCGCGGCCGGTGCTGGGCATGGCGTCCGACGCCGGCGCGCTGGCGCTGAAGCCGCTGGTGCGCACACATCCCGTGGTGTCGTTGTCGCTGGCCATGGCGGTCGGCGCGGCGATGATGGTCTGGCGCCGCCGCATCATCACGGTGGTTTGGGCCGGCCTGGCCGCACGACTCACTGCCGGCCTGTTCAAAAGCGTGCTCAATCCAGGCACGCTGATGGCGCTGCTGAGCAGCCTGCCGCGGCCAACGGCGACACCGCCGCCACCTCCCACTGAAAAGACACCGACATCATGATCCTTCGTTTGACCGCATTCGCCGCCGCCTGCCTGATCCTGCGCTGGGACCAGCGCCGCCGCGCCAGCGAACAGCGCACCTTGCGCACCAAACCGGCCGAGGTGAGCACCTGGGAAGGCGAAGGCGGCGCATTGCCGACCGTCGGCCCGCAGCTGCTCAGCCCGGCACCGACGCATACGTGAGTGCGTTGCCTGTTGCCGAGTCGGCCGATTCGTCCGGCTCGCCGCTGCTGGCGCTGCTCGCCGAATCTGCGCTCGCCGTCGAGCGGGTGGCCGTGCGCGAGCGGCGGCGCGTGGCCGGCAGCACGTTGTCGTCGCGGCGCGCGCTGCTGGCGATCGAGTTGCGTCTGAAGCTTGAAGAGCAGGTGCTGCTGCCGCGCTTTCACGCGCTCGGGCTGCCGGCATTGGAGACGCTGGAGCGGCAGATCGAGTTGTTGCGTGAGCTCCTGGTTGAAGCGGCACTGGGCGAACTCGCGCTGCCGAGCAACCGCCTGCTGTGGGCGGCGATCGAGCGCATGGACAGGTTGCACTTCGACGCGGTGACGCAGTTGATGCTGCTGGCGCTAGCCGATTTTCGCTTCGACGCCGAGCAGGCCTGGCATGACGCCGAGGACTATCGCGCGCGCTGGGACGGCGAAATAAACGACAACGGCCAGAGCGAAGACGAAGAAGCTGACCCGGTAGGCCAAGCGGCGCGCTGATTTTCGGCGCTTGCGAACGCACCGAGATGTCGCGACGCCACGCAGCGCCGGCGTCACCTCGAACGCTATTGCTTGTCCAGCAGATCGCTCATCTCGTCGGCATGCTCTTCCTCGTCGGCGAGGATGGCTTCGAGCATGCGCCGCGTCGTCGGATCCTTGTCGCCGATCAGCCCGATCATCTGCCGGTAGGCCTCGACCGCCACCCGCTCGGCGACGAGATTGGCGCGAATCATGTCGCGCAGCGCCGATGAGGTGTCGTAGTCGGCGTGGCTGCGCTCGAGCAGCGTCACCGGATTGAAGTCGGGCTCGCCGCCGAGTTGCACGATGCGCTCGGCGATCTTGTCGGCGTGGGCGGCTTCTTCGGTCGCGTGGACCATGAACTCGGCGGCGATCGCCGGCGACGCCATGCCGCGGGCGGTGAAGTGATGCCGCTTGTAGCGCAACACGCAGACCAGTTCGGTGGCCAGCGAGTCGTTGAGCAGGGCCACGATCTGCTCGCTGTAGGGGCCGATGCTCGGCGTGACCGCGCCGTCGTCGAGGTCGGTGCGCGCCTTGTCGAGCGCACCCTCATCGAGCTTCAACTCGTTCCTGTTGTCCTTGCCAGCGCTCTTCGCGCCGCGGGTCGATGCATCCATTGATTCGGCCTCCTGGGTGGTGGGTGCGGAAAGCGCACCCACCTACGGTAGGCAGCGCGCACACCCGCAGCGGTCGGTGGGCGCCGCGAGGCGGTGTAGGACGCGATGCCGCACGATTCGCGGATCAGGGCGAAGTCAATCTTTCGTCCATCGGCCGGCGCTGTTGGTTGCCCGTGTGGAGCCGCAGCAGCGCCGTCCTACGTCGCGCTGCGGCTTGCTCCTAGAGGCGGCCAGCGGTGTTTGCTAGACCCTCGGACAGGCGCCGTGCACAGGGCGTCTCGGACAAAACCCGGACACGCATCCCCATGAAGCCCATCAAAACATTCATCGTCGAAGACAGCGCCCTGGTGCTGCGCGAGCTGTCGTCGGAGCTCGAGCAACGATCGGCCATCAGCGTCGTCGCCTCGTCGGACACTGAAGTCGATGCGCGCAAGACGATGCGCGTGGCCGCCGCGGCCTACGACCTGATCGTCATCGACGTCTTCCTGAAGGAAGGATCGGGGCTTCG
Source organism: Burkholderiales bacterium (assembly GCA_031396005.1). Taxonomy (GTDB): domain Bacteria; phylum Pseudomonadota; class Gammaproteobacteria; order Burkholderiales; family Burkholderiaceae_C; genus CADEEN01. Next base: position 1,721 of record JANNJX010000387.1, on the reverse strand, counting down.
CGTCCTGCGCGATGCGAAGTTGCTCCAGGCGCAGGCCCGCGTCGTCGTGCTGACCAACTACGCCACGCTCGACGTGCGCAAGCGTTGCATCAGCCTCGGTGCCGATCGGGTGTTCGACAAGGCCAAGCAGTTGGAAGAGTTCATCGACTACTGCACCGCCATCTCGCAGGTGGACGATGCGTCGTGCGTCAGCGCCGACGAGGGCCCGCCGACGGTGCCCTGGGGCACGGCTTAGGTTTCTCAGACCAGCGGCCGCGGCTGCGGCTTGCCGTCGCCGTAGACATCGGCCAGGCGCACCAACGCCTTCACGTCGCGCAGTTGCAGGCGGCCATCGATCAGCGCGTGCAGGCCGCGCTGCTGCAGCTTGCGCAGCGTCTTGTTGGTGTGCACCAGCGACAGGCCGAGCGCATCGGCCACGTGCTGCTGCGTCAGCGGAAACGAGACGCCGGCAGCGCCGTGGTCGGCTTGCAGCGCTGCAGCACGCTTGTAAAGCAGCACCAACAGCGTGGCGATGCGCTCCTCGGCGCTGCGCCGGCCGACCGACAGCAGCGTCTCGTCGACCACCGATTCCTCGTGCGCCGTCAGCCAGGTGACGTTGAAGCCCATCGACGGCTGCTCGCGGTGCATCGCCCACAGCGCGTCGCGCTGGAAGACGCAGAACACGGCGTCGGTGAGCGTGACCACGCCGTGAGCGGCGCCGTCGCCCATCTTCTGCTGCACGCCGACAAAGTCGCCGGCGAGCAAAAAGTTCAGGATCTGCCGCCGGCCGTCGGACAGGGTCTTGAAGCGAAACGCCCAGCCTTCGAGCAGCGTGAACAGCGGCGCATCGACCTGGCCCTCGTGGATCAGCGTCGCCCCGGCCTCCAGGCGCAGTTCGCGTTGCTTCAGCGACTGCACCAGCGCCAGCTCACCGTCGCTGTGGGGGATGAACAGCGGCAAGGCGCGCAGCGGGCACTGCTGACAGGGGGTCAAGGGCATGGCAGGAGTAAGGTGTCCGGTTTGGGGCGGCGCTGTGAGCCTGGTCCTACAAACCGTCGGACGCCACGCCGACAGCTTCGGCAACCGCCTCTTTCTAACATGGGTTGCAACAAATCGAACACTCCCGAACTCCATCGAGGCCGCCATGCTCAGCACCACCACGACACCCCTGCCAGCCCCGCTTTCCGCTGCCGGCGGCCTGTTTTTCGATGACACCGAGTCGCTGTTGCAGGACCATGCAGCGTCGGCAGGGTCGTTTCACGCCGCTTGCCGCGACGGCTACCGCTGGCGTGGCCGCGCCTTGGGCTTGGCCGAGCTGATCGACGGTTTGCTGGCGCGCCGTTTCGTCACCACCCTGCTGCTCGTCGGTGTGCCGGCCCTGGCCGTCGCGATCCTGGTCTGACACGGTGGCTTTGGCCACACCCTCCCCGCCGCACACTCCGCACAGTCCGCTCACGCTGCCGTCTCTGCGCAAGGCACTGCCGGCGTCACCCTCGATCCTGACGTTGTGGCTGGAGCCGGGGCGAGGGCCGCTGCAGCCGCCCCTGGACGCGCCGGCGCTGCCGGCCGAGGGCCAGATGCAGCACGGCGCGGCGCTGGCAGCCTCGCACCAGGCGCACACGGTGGACGGCGACTTCGGCGCGCCGATCGTCATGCGCCTGCGCCGCAACGCGCAGGTGCTGCGCGAGGCGGTGCACCTGCTCGAACGCCTGCGCCAACCCGGCGCGCCGATCACGCCGGCG
>JANNJX010000378.1:0-2038 GCA_031396005.1 Burkholderiales bacterium | reverse complement strand
AAGCGGGCCAAGGCGAGCTGCACCTGCACACCGCGCTTGTTGCCGATGAGCTCATGCCACTCGTCGACGATGACGGTGTGCACGCCACCCAGGTCTTGCGCCGCACGCTCGCGCGTCAGCAGCAGCGACAGCGACTCCGGCGTCGTGACGAGCGCCGTCGGCATGCGACGGTCCTGCTTCGCGCGCTCGCTGCTCGGCGTGTCGCCGGTGCGCTGGCCGACGGTCCATGCAGGAGCGACGCCGGGCAGCGGCAACTGCAACGCCCGTGTCGTGTCGGCCGCCAACGCACGCATCGGCGTCAGCCACAGCACGCCGAGCGGCGGCGCGGTTTTGCCTTCGAAGGCGACACCGACTGCAGCGGCGCGCGCGAGTGCGCCGAACCACACGGCGTAGGTTTTTCCGCTGCCGGTGTTGGCGTGCAACAGACCGCTCTGCGCGGCCGCCATCGCCGCCCACACCGCGCGCTGGAACTCGAACGGCTGCCAGCCGCGCGATGTGAACCAAGGGTCGCCCTTCATTCGCCGACGATCCAGCCTTCGACGGGATCGACATCGCCTGGCAGGCCCCAATCGGGGCGCGTGCTGGCCCAGGCGGCTTGCACCAGGCACAACAGGGCATCGATCAGATCGCCCTGCGCATCGGCGAGAATTTCATCGTGTTGCGCGGCGCGCAGCGCCACCCGAAGGCCGAGCCGGGGCGGCCCCAGCGCCAGCGCATGCAACACGTCCTTGCGCGCGATCAGACGCTCGGCGTCGTCGCCGTTCTTGTAGGAGCGCCGCCCGATCAGCTCGAACGCCAGGCGAGCCGGGTACGCCTCGAGCGCGACACGATCCGAGTCGCCTTCACGCAAACCTGGCAAGTGCGCGCCCGAGCCGAGCAGGCGCGACATGCCCTCGTAGTACATGAAGCCCACCGGCACGTAGCGCGTCTGCAAAGGGCTGGTCGAGCTCACTGCCACCGCACGATCGGTCCGGCGGTGAATCAGGCGTTGGCCCGCGGGGCGACCGTTGCCCCATGAGTCGACCAACGCGCGCAGAGCCATTCGGCCCACGCAACGCTGCTGGATGGAAGACATCACCGACTCCGCGTCGCTGCCCAGCGCCAGACTGTCGACGAACTCGCGCGGCAAGCCGAACGGAAAGTCGAATCCGCCGAGCCACGGCCCAGGCTCGCGCAGCAGGGTCTCGAAGGTGGCGTGGTCGTTCAGCCGATCGATGCGTTGCACCGCCAGCCGTTGACCAACGAGCGTGCCGCGGGCGACGGTGATCGGTTTGCGCCGCGTCGGCGCGCTGGTGAAGTCGATGCCCAACAACTGCAATGTCATACGTCGATTGTGTCGCCACGCTCGGCGACGACAATGCTTCATGCCCGGCCCCGATCGCGATTTCTGGCAACGCCGCTTCGAGCAGCAGCAGACGCCGTGGGACCGTGCCGCGCCCGGCCCGCAGATCGCAGCATGGATCGCAGACGGCACGTTGCGCGCCGGCCTGCGCATCGCCGTGCCCGGCTGCGGCAGCGGGCACGACGTGCTGGCGCTGGCGCAGGCCGGCTGCGACGTCACCGCGATCGACTACGCGAGCGCCGCGATCGAACTGACGCGACAACGACTCGACGCCCACGCCGCGAGCGCGCAGCTCGTGCAGGCCGATGTGCTGACGTGGCGGCCTGCGTCACCTCTCGCTGCGGTGTACGAGCAGACCTGCTGGTGCGCGCTGCATCCCGACCAGTGGGCTGCGTACGCAGCGCAACTGCGCGCGTGGCTGCGTCCCGGCGCTGCGCTGCTGTTGATGGCGATGCAGTGCCGCCGCGACAGCGCGGTCGAGGGCCGAATCGACGGACCTCCGTACCACATGGACATCAACGCCGTGCGCGCGCTGTTGCCACAGGCGCAGTGGGCGTGGCCAGCGCCACCGTACGCTGCCGTGCCGCATCCGGCGGGGTGGACGGAGTTGGCGCTGGTGCTGACGCGCCGCTAGCGCGGTGGCGGCGACGGATCGCCGCCGATGCGCCGCCACAACCACGGCAAAACCTTGCCCAG
>JANNJX010000367.1:0-2594 GCA_031396005.1 Burkholderiales bacterium | reverse complement strand
GACGCGGCCGTCGACGATCATTTGCTCCAGATCGCGCCGCGAGCCGACACCCGATTGCGCGAGCACCTTCTGCAGCTTCGGCGCTTCGGCGTCTGGGGCGAGGATGCGGCGTTCGGGCGCTGTGTCAGGCGCGGCGCCCTCATCGGCCGCGGCCAGCGAAGGCACGGGCGCATCGATCACTTCATCGGCCGGCGGCTCGAGCGTCGACGGCGTGTCGTCGCTGTCGAAGCTGCCGTCCTGCACGATGGCGAAGACCTCGCCCGCATCCGGCATCGGCGGGCGCTGCGCGTCGCTGGCCGGCGGCGTGGCAGCGTCGCGAACCTCGCGGCCCTCCTTGCCCTTGCGGCCGCGGCGGCGCTTGCGCCGCGGGCGTTGCGATGACGCGCCGGCGTCTGCTGATTCTGACGGCTCACCGTCGTTTGGTTCAGTCGACTCGGACGCTGCCGACTCGGCCGGCGACTGCGCTTCAACGGCAGGCGCTACAGCCTCGGCCGTCTCGGCGCCGCTGGCACCGCCGGCCGCAGCCGCCTTGGCCGGCGTACGCCGCCGGCGCGGGCGTGGCGCGGGTGCGTCCTCGGTCGGCGCCACGGCAGGCACGGCGTCGTCGGCGTCGGGGTCTTGGCTCATGAGGCAGTCGATTCGGAATCGCCGTGGATCGGCAGGAGGGGCTCGGCGCTGTCGTCTTCAGCGGGGTCTGCAGTCTGCTCAACCTCCAGGGCGAGCGAGGCCTGGCCATTGGCCGCCAGCACCTCGTCCATCAAGCCCGGCTGGCCGGCGAGCGCATCGGCGATGCGCTGCTCGCCGCTGCCGCCGGTGGCGTCGAGCGCGGGCAACTGGTCGAGGCTGGTCAAGCCGAGGTCGTCGAGGAAGTGACGCGTCGTTGCGTACAACGCCGGGCGGCCGGGGGCTTCGCGGTGGCCGATCGATTCGATCCAGCCGCGGTCTTCGAGTTGCTTGACGATCTGGCTGCCGACAGCCACGCCGCGGATGTCTTCGATGTCGCCGCGCGTCACAGGCTGCCGGTAGGCGACGATGGCCAGCGTTTCAAGCACCGCGCGCGAATACTTCGGCGGCTTCTCCGGGTTCAGGCGGTCGAGGTACTCGCGCATTTCGGGCCGGCTCTGGAAGCGCCAGCCGCCGGCCAGCGGCACCAACTCGACGCCGCGGCCTTCCCACTCGCGCACCAGTTCGTCGAGCAGGCTCTTCAAGGTGTCGCTGCCGACCTGGTCATCGAACAATGCGCGCAGCGCGGCCAGCGGCAGCGGCTGATGGGCGCAAATGAGCGCAGTCTCGAGGACGCGTTTGGCCTCTGGCGTGTTCATGCAGACAACGTGTGGATGCGCCGGAACGGCCGGCGGCTTCAAAAGTCAGTTCGGGTGACGGGCTGTAGGGCACCGGAGCGCAGGGAGACTGCGCAAGCTCTTCGAGCCGAGGCCCCGGCGGTGCGGCTAGGCCGTTGCGTCCGGGGCGGTTGCACTCATTGTAGCGGCAGCACGGTCGAGCCCACGACTTGTTGCCATGCCGATTGCAAATCGGCCGGGATTGCGGCCTCGAAGTGCAGGGCCTGGCGTGTAGCCGGGTGTTCGAAGCCGAGCCGCGCGGCATGCAGCGCCTGGCGCGTCAGGCCCAGCACCAGCGCGCCGCCGTACAGCGCATCGGCCAGCAGCGGGTGGCCGCGCGACGCCAGGTGGACGCGAATCTGGTGCGTGCGACCGCTGTGCAGGCGGCACAACAGCGCGCTGACGTGGGCCTGCGTGGCGACGCGGCTGACGTCGGTTCGTGCTGCCTTGCCACTGCCGACCACGGCCATGCGCACGCGCGACACCGGGTCGCGGCCGATCGGCGCTTCGATCGAGAACGGCGCCGCGGGCACGGTGCCGTGCGCCAGCGCGACGTACTCACGCCGCACCTGGCGCGCGGCGATGGCGCGCGTCAGCGCCGTCATCGACGGCAGCGTCTTGGCCACGACCATCAGGCCCGACGTGTCCTTGTCGAGCCGGTGCACCACGCCCGCGCGCGGCAACTGCGCGGCGCCGCGGTGATGCGCCAGCAAGCCGTTGAGCAAGGTGCCGCGCCAGTGGCCGGGGGCGGGATGCACCACCAGGCCGGCCGGCTTGTCGATGACGATCAACTGCTCGTCTTCGAAGACGATCGCCAGCGCCATCGGCTGCGGCGTGAAGGCCAGGCATTCGTCGGTCGGTTGCAGTTCGATCACGACCGACTGGCCCGCCTTCAACCGCCGCGACGCCGTGCGCGCCACGGCGCCGTCGACGGTGACGAGGCCGCGTTCGATCAGGCTCTGCAAGTGGCTGCGCGAAAACTCGGTGGCGTGCGCGACCAGCAGCTTGTCCAGACGCTCGCCATGACCCGCGGCATCGACATCGAAACCCCGCCGCTCGACCGTCGCCTCGAGCAGATCGTCGTTGCCCGTGTCTCTATAATCGCGACCGGTGTCCACTGAGGTCATGGGGCGCGATTGTCGGCCCTGTGCAAACGATGCTTCGACTGTTCTCCCGCCTGGCTGCCCTCGTCTTCGCCGCTGTTGTGATGGCTGCCTGCGGCAGCAGCGACAAGATCGATCCGAACTCGACCAA
>JANNJX010000362.1:0-4264 GCA_031396005.1 Burkholderiales bacterium | reverse complement strand
CGGCTCTGCCGGTCCGACAGCGGTGCCCCGTGAGGGGAGGCGGCCAAGCCGCTTCGGGGTGGCCTACTTACCCAGGCTTTTTGACCCAGGCACTGCACCAGCCTTCGGCCGCCACCTGCTTGCCGGCGACCAGCGAGCACGGGCCGGCCTTGTCGCCGGCTTTGCCGGTGTAGAGCTGGCAGTTGCTGCACTTCTGTTCTTTGGCGTGCTTGGGGAATTTTTTCGCATCGGCCTTGGTCGTGTCGGCCACATAGCCGAGGGCGCTGGCCTGGGCGTCTTTCTCATCGACCATCGGTGCGCCTTGCGCTTGCGCGCCGATCGCAATGATGGCGCTGCCGCCGGCGACCACGCGCGCGATGAAAACGCGGCGTGACGATGAGGACGTGTTTGAACAGCTCATGGACCGTCTCCTGTCAGTTGAATAGCGATGAGGAACAACGCGGCAGCCTCGACAAGCGATGACATACTGGCGCGCGCCGAATTTCGAAGCGGCGCGATCATCTCCCACAGCGCTCGTCGTGTCCATCTTTCCGCCCGACCATCCGCAACGCATCACACTGGCCGACGAGGTCCACGCCCGCCCGCCCGAGTTGCTGCCCACGCCGGCGCGCGTGAGCTATGTGGCGGTGCTCGTCGACAGCGAAGCACGTCAACAAGAGTTGCGACATTTGCAATCGTTGTGTGCGCGTTACGACGTGGCCGGCCCGTTGGTGGACGCCACGCACTTTCGCACCCGCCTGGGCGCTGCGCCCGGCGCTTTGCGTGTGAAGTGGGAGCGACATGGCGAGTTCTCGGGCTACACCTTCAGTGTCGAGGGCTTGGCGGAGGTGTCCTTCGACGCCAGCGCGGCACAGCAATTGCCCGTCGGCTGGCTGGCTGCCGTGCCCGGCCGCACGGTGGCGGCAGTGCACGCCGAAGTGACTGCCGCCCAGCCGGGGCTGCCATCGGCGCCGGACGCCCAAGCGTTGGCCCGGCGCTTCGGCGGCCACATGGTCGTCGGCGCCGACATCGCCGAAGGTGCGGGCACGCTTTACACCGACTTTCGCCTGCACGACGACGGTTGCAGCCGCCTCTGGCTGATCAACCGCAAGCTCACCCTCGCGCAGACGGGGCGCATGCTGCAGCGCCTGTTCGAAGTCGAGGCCTACCGCGTGCTCGCGCTGCTGGCGTTGCCGATCGCGCGCCGTCAGGGGCCGCGCATTGCCGCCATCGAAACGGCGCTGGCCACCTTCACCGACCAGATGGCGCGCGAGACGACGAGCGACGGCAGTCACGACGAAGCGCTGCTGCACGAGCTGATGCGTCTGGCCGCCGAGGTCGAGTCGGGCATTGCGGCCAGCCAGTTCCGCTTCGGCGCCTGCGATGCGTATCACGGCCTGGTGCGACGCCGCATCGCCGAGCTGCGCGAGTCGCGGCTACCGGGGCTGCAGACGATCGACGAGTTCATGAGCCGCCGCCTGGCGCCCGCGGCCGCCACTTGCGCCAACGTCTCGCAGCGCCTGACGGATCTGGCCGATCGCATCGGCCAGGCCAGCGCGCTGCTGGCGACGCGCGTCGGCATCGCGCGCGAGCAGCAGAACCAGGCGCTGTTGGCATCGATGGACCGCCGCGCGAAATTGCAGTTGCGCTTGCAGCAAACGGTCGAAGGGCTGTCGATTGCGGCCATCGTCTACTACGTCGCCGGCTTGATCGGCTACCTGGCGAAGGCGGCGAAGGGTGCCGGCGTGCGCATCGAGCCCGACGTGATCGTCGGCGTTTCGATTCCGGTCGTCGCCGTGCTGATGATCTGGACCGTGCGCCGCATGCGAAAAAAACTTAAAACCGAGAGCCGTTGATGAGCCGTGTTGCCTTCCCCTTCACCGCTATCGTTGTGCAAGAAGAGTTGAAGCTCGCGCTGACGGTGTGCGCGGTCGATCCTGGCATCGGCGGGGTGCTCGCCTTCGGCGACCGCGGCACCGGCAAATCGACCGCCGTGCGCGCGCTGGCGGCGTTGCTGCCGCCGATGCGCGTCATCGACGGCTGCCGCTACGGCTGCGACCCCGAGGCGCGCGGCGCGTGGTGCAGCGAGTGCGTGGCGCGGCTGGCGGGAAAGTCGTCGGCGCCGAAGTCGCAACTCGCGCCGGTGCCGGTGGTCGATCTGCCGCTCGGCGCCACGGAAGACCGCGTCGTCGGCGCGCTCGATCTCGAACGCGCGCTGTCGCAAGGCGTCAAAGCCTTCGAGCCCGGCTTGCTGGCGCGCGCCAACCGCGGCTTCCTCTACGTCGATGAAGTCAACCTGCTCGAAGACCACCTGGTCGACTTGCTGATCGACGTCGCCGCGTCGGGTGAAAACGTGGTCGAGCGCGAGGGCTTGTCGGTGCGCCACCCGGCGCGCTTCGTGTTGGTCGGCAGCGGCAACCCGGAAGAAGGCGAGTTGCGGCCGCAACTGCTCGACCGCTTCGGCTTGGCGGTGGAAGTACGCACGCCGGACGACATCGCCACCCGTGTCGAAGTGATCAAGCGCCGCGACGCCTTCGAGCGCGATGCGCAGGCCTTCACCGAACAGTGGCAGCACGCGCAGGACGAAGCGCGCAAGAAGATCGTTTCGGCGCGCAAGCGCTTGAACGCCGTCGCCGTGCCCGATGCGGTGCTCGAACGCGCGGCGAAGCTGTGCATGGCGCTGGGCACCGACGGCCTGCGCGGTGAGCTCACGCTCGTGCGCGCGGCGCGCGCGCTGGCGGCGCACGAAGGCGCGAAGTCGGTCGGCGACGCGCAGTTGCAGCGCCTGGCCGCGCCGGCCTTGCGCCACCGCTTGCGCCGCAATCCACTCGACGACAGCGACGCCTCGGTGCGCGTGGCGCGCGTGGTCGCCGAGCAGTTTCCCGGCGCAATGCATTGAGCGACGCGAGCGCGGCGTTGGAAGTCTTCGCCGTCGCGCCGCAAGCGCTCGGCGGCGTGCGCCTGCGTTGCAGCGCCGGGCCAGAGCGTGACGCGTGGCTCGACGGATTGCGCTCGCTGCTGCCGGCGGCGATGCCGTGGCGGCGGTTGCCGGTGCATACGCGTGACGACGCGCTGCTCGGCGGGCTCGATCTCGCCGCCACGCTCGCCAGCGGCAAACCCGTCGCGCAGCGCGGTCTGCTGGCGCAGGCCGAAGGCGGCATCGTTGTTGCCGCGATGGCCGAGCGCATGAGCGTGGCGCTGGCCGCGCGGCTGTGCGCGGCGCTCGACGACGGCGCACGCCTGGCGGTGATCGCGCTCGACGAGGGCGCGGCCGACGACGAAACGCCGCCGCCGGCGTTGCTCGATCGGCTGGCGCTGTTCGCCAGGCCCGACGCTGCGGCGGTGGACGTCGATGCGCAGCGCGTGGATGCAGCGCGCGAACGCTGGCGCGAGGTCGGCGCCAGCCACGAGCTGATCGAAGCGCTGGTCGCCGCTGCCGCCGCGCTCGGCGTGCCGTCGGCGCGCGCGAGCTGGCAGGCAGTGTGCGTGGCCCGCATCGCCGCCGCGCTCGACGGTCGCAACGAAGTGCAGGCCGAAGACGCCGCGCTGGCAGCGCGCCTCGTGCTCGCGCCGCGCGCCACACGTGCGCCGCAGGCGAGCGACGAATCGACGGCAGAGCCGCCGCCGCCCGACGCGGGCGACGCTGCGCCGCAAGACGACGATGGCGAAGCACAGCGCGCCGACGTCGATCGCCCGCTCGACGATCGCGTCATCGCCGCCGCGCTGGCCGCGATCCCGCCCGGCCTGCTGGCGCTGCTCGCCGCCGGTCGCACGGTGGGCCCACGCCGCGGCGATGCCGGCCGCATGGGCCAGAACGCCGCGTCGCGACAACGCGGCCGGGTCATCGGCGCCATGCGCGGCGAGCCGCACGGCGGCGCGCGGCTGGCGCTGATCGAAACGCTGCGTGCAGCGGCGCCGTGGCAGAAGTTGCGGCGCGCGGCGGCCCTTCGGCAAGCTCAGGGCGAGCAGGCCGATTCCGTTCAGGCCGAGGTATCGAAGCCCTTGCGCGGCGCGCCGATACCTCGGGGCGATCCTTCGATGCGCTCAGGACGCGCGGACGTTGACCCTTCGATACCTCAGGGCGAACGGGACTTTGCGCAGCGCGTGCACGTCACGCGAGACGACCTGCGCATCCAGCGCCGCATGCAGCGCCGCGCCACGACGACGATCTTCGCCATCGACGCGTCCGGTTCGCAAGCGCTGCACCGCCTGGCCGAAGCCAAGGGCGCCGTCGAGCTGTTGCTCGCTGACTGCTACGCCCGCCGTGACCGCGTCGCCGTGATCG
>JANNJX010000331.1:0-7764 GCA_031396005.1 Burkholderiales bacterium | reverse complement strand
CAGCGGGCGCTAGCCGGCTGACTCTGATGTTTGTTGGCTCCCCGACCTGGGCTCGAACCAGGGACCTACGGATTAACAGTCCCGCTGTCGAACTCGTCGGAAAGCCGCATGAATGCTGGGTCTGCGCCGGGCCGCTGTCTGATATTTCTCTTGGATCCACCGTCTGCAAACCCGCGCGGGTGCTCACTCGTGCATCGAATATCAGACAGTTCGCGCGACCTTGTTCGGCGCGACGATGCCGCGCCAACGCGACTTCACGTATCGCTCTGTGGTCGTGATGGAGTCATGGCCGCACAGGACTTGAATCTGCTCCAGGGGGATGCCAGCCATCCACATGTCGGTGGCGCCTTTGCCCTTCATGTCGTAGAAGCCCCAGCTAGGCATCTCGGCCAACGGTACATGGGTCGCCTTGTGACGCTCGCGCACGTCTGACTGCCTGCGCTTCAACATCGCGCACAGACCGTCGTACGTGTAAGGCCTGCCATCGCGACGGTGGATGAGCGTCAGACCCGTCACGACCTTCGAGACCTTTTTTCCATCTTCTTCGCCGGGGATCATCGGTGTCTTCAGGCGAGCCAGCACCGCGTCGATCTCCGGCGTGATCTCGATGTCAACTGCCGCACCGGTCTTGCCTTGGCGAGTCCGCATGATGCGGACCAGCCTGCCGCCAGCGTCGCGCCGATCCGTCACGTTTCGCCCTGTCCACCCGATGATGTCCTCGGGGCGCTGCAGCGTGCGATAGACCAGTTCCGCCAGCGCTGAAACCTGAACGGGCGCGCTCGCCAGCATTGCATGCATCTCCTCATCTTCGACGTAACGATCACGCTTGGTTTCCTTATTGCGCTTCACACCCTTGCAGGGGTTCGACTTCACGCCGCCCTGGCCGGTGCGCATGAGCCACGTGAACATCGACGACAGGCAGGCCTTCTCGCGATTGGCCCGTACACCCCGCCCCAGCTCCAGGTTTGTGTCCAGGTACTCGGCGACATGCGCAGGCTCGACTCCGATCGGGTACATCGCGCCGAAGAACGCCTTCAACGGAATCGAGTCGCGTGTGTAGTCCTCCAGCGTCCGCGGCGCAAGGTCGCGCGCCGCAACCCGCCTACGGCACGCGCCAACGAAGTCGTCGAGGAAGAAGGTCACCGTGCCGTAGCCAGCATCCGAGCCATTCGCGATCTCTGCGGCGCGTTTCTTAACCGCCTCCAGATCGCGACCCAAATGCTCCCATCGCCCGGCAGGGTGGTGGTAGTAGAAGGCGCCGTGCTTAGCGTAAATGCGCTGAGGGAGATTCAGTGGGTTGTGCGCTCTTCGTCTTCCCATGGTTTCGCCCTCGTTGCAGCAGGGTGATCAAGTTGGCCCGACTCGCTTGACTCGGCTGCGCGACATTCAGCGGCTCTTTGCTGGTGCGTCCGCCGCCACCGGCCGCGCCACGCGACAATACGATTTCGGCGTGTCAGCGTATCACCATAGGGCGACCGTTTGGCTTCACTGCGACGGTAAGACCCAGTGCGCGCAGATACCGCACCTGCGCAGCCGGTTGCGTCAGCGGAGCGCACAGATTCGCGATTTCAGCATCGGAGAGGTACAGCATGGTCATCATCCATTGCGTGACCGACAGAAAGGACTTCTGGCGCGGTGACCACGGCAGGCGCGGCACGGAGTTGACGAGAACAGCCGAAGTCTCTGCAGATTGACTGTAGGCGACGAACGCCCACCAGTGCTCGTTGATTCTCGGCCGAAAAATCCCACGTCTCGAAGATGCAGTCAATTCACCTGTCGTGCGGGCGCTGCCTTTCTGTCCGCCTGACCTTCATCGACCGCCGAGTCCGCGTCAGGCTAGAGTGGCTGCACGTAGCTGACCTCCCATTGCCGACATAACCCATGGGCTATTCGTACCAGAGGTACCTCCTCACCAGCAACGACACAATCTACCGCCTGGCGAGCGCCGCGTTCGATCGCATGCTTCGGGACCCAGAACGCTTTCGTTTGCCCGATCTCGCAAATCAGCGAGTCCGCAGCGCCGACATCGTGGTTACGCTCCTTTGCCGGAAGGCGGTTGCGGTGGTTCGCACGTCGTACAGCGTGCTGGCGTTCGACGCCGCCGGTCGGCTGGATGTCGGTAGGCTTCTCGGCCAGCAGCATGCACGTGTCGAAACCGTGCTGGCGCCTGTGCTCGGAAGCCCCGGTCCCGATGCCAACGTCATCGAGGCGGACGCGCGGTTCATCGCTCAAGGCGGCACGTGGTCGCCCTCGCAGTCGCTGGCGCGAGCCATCGACGATGCCGCGCTTGGCCATCGAAAGTGCCCGCGATTGGGATTGACAATAGTTGATAGCGCCGGCACGATAGCGCCATGAGCAACACCACCATGAGCTTTGCCCTGCCGGACGCGCTGCGCTCGTACATCGACCTGCGCGTGCGCTCGGGCCAGTACGGCAACACCAGCGAATACCTGCGCGAGCTCATCCGCCGCGACCAGGAGGAACAGGCCAAGCGCCGCTTGCGCGAGCTGATCGAAGAGGGCCTCCAGTCCGGACCTGCCCGAACACTCACGCCCAAGGTGGCGGCCGAACTCAGGCAACAAGCGCTGGGCCGCCGGCGTTGAAGCCCGCCAGGCTGCGGCCACGGGCCGAGCAGGATCTCGTCGAAGGTGCGCGGCACTACGCCAAGGAGGGCGGAGCGGCCCTGGGCGAAAAGATGTTCGACGCCGCGCTCAAAGCGCTCGAGCCGATCCAGCGCATGCCCGGCTTGGGCTCGCCGCGCCTTGGGCTGTTGTGCGAGATCGCCGATCTGCGCTCCTGGCGCGTCGCGGGTTTCCCGATGCAGTGGCTCTACTTCGAGGCCGCCGATCACCTGGATGTGATTCGACTGCTCGGCGATCGACAGGACATCATCGCGATCCTCGGTGAGGCACCGTAGCGGCACCGCGTTCAGTTCAAGGGCCGATCCGCGGCACGGCCCGAGAACTCAAGCGGCTCCTCGTCCAGCGCGCGCAGCGCTTCGGTCAGGGCCAGCTGATCGGTCTCGAAATGCTCATCCCACACATGGGACGCGTTCTCGGCGTCGACGACTTCGAGGATCCAGCCGCCTTGGGAGTCCCCGTAGATCTCCACCCGCACCGTCACCCCATTGCGCGTGACGCCCTGGCTGAGTGGGGATTCGATGAAATCGGGTTCGTCGTCGAGCGCATTCGCGTTTTGCCCCTCGCTGTCGTCGGCTCCCGTGGCCGCGAATTTTCTGGACATCACCGTGGCCATGGTTTCCAGACGCTGGCCGCGCGCTCGCTTGCAGGATTGCACCGCCTTGTTGATTTGTTCATCGGCAATGATGGTCATCTGCTGCAGGTTGCGCAGCAGCGCCTTGAGCTCTTGCACCGGCGCGGGCTTTGTCTCGTCAGCCAGCAGCCCCGCCGCGCCATCGAACATGGTGTGCAGCTCGGCCAGCGCCACCACGGCTTCGTGTGCCTTCTGGGGCAACAGCATCTCGTCCTCAACGCCGAAGAGCCCGTCCACGAAGCCCTTGAGTTCCTGCGCACGCATACGCGCCAGGTCGTGCAGGGCCTGCCGCATCGGCGTCACTTCGAAGCGCGGTAGCCGGAACGGATTACGCGCGCTCTGGTGCTCGGACAGCCGGTTCCACAGGCCGTGCACGAGCACCCGCATCAGCTCCTCGACTTCGTCGGACGAGGCGAACTCGGGCAACTCACCGCCGAAGGCCTGGGCCACAGTCGCCATCGGCGACACATCCAGACGCGGGCTGGCGATGTGGCCCAACAAAAGTGTGCGCACCGTGTGCAAGGGCGTCGGGCAGCAGTAGCGCAGCAGCAGGGCTTGCACCTCCTGGTCGGAGGCTCCTGAGACCGAGGATGGTTTCGAAGGGCTCATGAAGGAGGAGGAGACTGGTGGGGGTTGCGTCTGGCCCGCGATACCAAGCTGCGGGCGAGCACGCGATAGAAGGCAATGTAGTTGGTCGCTGGAGCCGACGCTGGGCCGAAGCGCGCAAGTCGAACCACGACCCAGCGCATCCTGGCGATGCCGAGCGTCAGCGGTCCTTCACGACGACTTCAACGGCGAACCTCAAGGCTGCAGCCGCCACCGCCGACCAGTTCGGAGTCGCCGGCCGGGCCGACCTGTCGAGCCGAGCCTGGTGACCTGAGCAGAGAGCGGACGGTCCCGACGGCTCGTTCTCGGCCAAGAGCAGTCGAAGCCAGCAATCAACTTTTGGCGTGTCTATCGAACGCTTCAACAGTAGATCGCGTGCGTGAGCAACCGATTCACCAAACGGAGCTGCCTCCAGGAGAAGCAGCCCGCCTGGACTGGTCTGCCGCATCGTCTGTTGTCTCATCGACACATAGACTGGCCCGCTGCAGCAGAGCGGCAGGAATCGCTAGACCGATGCGCCGGGCGCGATCCATGCGGACTACGAAACGTTGGTGACGCACGATTCGTATCGGCACGGCACCGACGCCTGCGCCGCAGCGTACGCGTGCAACCGACTCAGCCAGAGGATCAAGTGCGTCATGCAGCGATGCACCCTCCATGACCAAGCCGCTGGAAGACCATCCATACGGCGAAAGCGTTGGCAAGCGATGGCGTTCAGCGAGCTCCATGATGTCAGGCAGCCGCGCCAACACGGTTGGAACCTCGAGTGCCACCAAGGCCTGCGGCCCAGTTCGTTGCAGCCCGTCAAAGGCTCGGTCGATGTTCCCGTCGACACCGCACAGCGCCACGCCATGGAGATCGAGATCCAACCGCGATGCCGCTTGCAGCAAATGGGTGACAAGGGGGTTGCGCCCGTCGCGACCTGGTGGCGCATCGACATCAGTGAGGAATGCGACCCTACTCAGGCCAGGCACCAACTGCTGCAGCAACCGCAGATGCCGCATTGCCTGCTCGGGGTCAAAGCTGCTGACCCCGGTGACGTTGGACGCCGTCAGGCCGATGTCCACAGGATCGAGCACGATGGCATGCAGGATCGGAACACTTGATGTCGCACGCTGGGCCGACAGCGCTGCGAGCGCCCCGATGGCCACCACTACGTCTGGCCGACGTTGCAGCACTTGCTCTGTCAGCAACGGCAGACGGCTCCAGCGACCTTCTGCGCCTGCGGTATCGACAACGCAGTTGACGCCATCGAACAGGTCGTGCCTGAGCAAGCTCGCTCGAAAGCGCGCCGACACCGGGCTGCAGGGCGAGCCATGGTGAAGCAGTGCGATCCGCATCACGACGCTGACTCACTCCAGCTTGATGCCGGCGCTGCGAATGACGCGCGTCCACTTCTCCCCCTCTGACCGAAAGTGCGCGGCGCTGGCCTCCGGTGAACTCAGAACCGGCTCGAAGCCGAGGCCAGGGAGCCGTACGCGAACCGCGCTGCTTTCGACGGCGTGTACCACCGCCCGATGAAGGGTCGCAAGGATGTCGCGCGGCGTTGCCGACGGCACCACAAAGGCGAACCAGCCCTCGCCATCGACTTCCGCGTGTCCGGCTTCCGACATCGTGGGCGTACTGGGAAGTTCACCGACCCGCACAGTGCCTGTCACCGCCAGACCGCGCAACTTGCCAGCGGCGATGTGGGCCAACGCCGGCGGCGTGGTGCTGAATACGATCGGCACCTGGCCACTCAGCGCTGCTGCGACGGCCTGTCCGGCGCTGCTGTACGGAATGTGGGCGAGATCCAGGCCGAGGCCGAGCCGCAACTGCTCTGCCACCAGGTGCGGCGGCGTGCCGTTGCCCGGCGACGCGTAGGCGTGGCGACCGGGCTGCGACTTCACCAGAGCAATGAGTTCCTGCAGCGTGTTCGCAGGCACCGACGGATGCACGCTGGCAACCACCGCCGAGCGAACGGCCACGGTCACCGCCGCGAAGTCGGCGTACGGCTCATAGCCCGTACTGGCGTACAGCACCGGGTTGATCACGATGTTGGGCGCCACGACCGTCATCGTGTGGCCGTCCGGCGCCGCCTTGGCGCCTTGGGCCATGCCGATGTTGCCGCCCGCCCCAGCGACGTTCTCGACGGCGACTGGCTGACCCAGACGCTCGCTAAGCAGCGGCGCCACCAGTCGAGCCAGGATGTCGGTCGGCCCACCGGACGCGTAGGGAACCAGCAGCCGCATCGGCCGGGTGGGCCAGGTCTGCGCAAGGGTCTGCATGGGATGCGCCAGGCCGGCAGCCGCAAGGCTCAGACAAACGCGACGGTTCATGTTCATGGGGGTCTCCGATGGGGTGTGCGGACAGGTTGTCATGCGAGGCCTGGATCACAGCCGCTCGACGACGATCAACACGATCACCACCAGGCACATGGCCGCGTTGCCCAGGTTGACCGATGCCGCGCGGTCGATGCGAGCACCATTGCGATCGATCAACCAAAGGCTCATGGTCAGATTGGCGCCAAGCCAAGTGCACCACGTCCACAGCGAATGCTGGCTCGAGTCGCCGCTCTGCCACAGCGTCCACATCGTCGGGAGGTATGCCAGCACGCGGATGGCGCTGAAGAAGGTGAAGGCCCAGGTCAGAGCGGTCCGGTACCGTTGAAGGGTCCGTGATGCGGCCGCTCTGCCGTCGCGACGCCTCTGCGACCCGTGGGCACGCCAGTCTTGGCTGAGTGACGCTGTGCCAGCGGTTGCATCAAGGTTCATCACAGTCTCCGGTCAGTGCTTGAACGGAAATCTAAGCGCACCGAACCATTCAAGCCATACAGTCCCTCTGTCTAAACTCATATCCGCTTTGATATGGAGCTTCTCGACTGGCACACACTGCGGTCCTTCGTCGTCGTCGCGGAGGAAGGGCACATCACCCGGCCCGGCGAGCGCTTGCACATCCACGTGCGCAACGCCGATCCGAACGATTGCCACAGCCTGCATGTGCACTGACTGCACTACGGCATCGATGCCGACGGTGCGTGGCCGCGAGGCGTGGCGGCGCGCGACGGCCGACGCAGCGACGAGATCCTGCCCGGCCAGACCTGGACCTATGTCTTCGACATCGACGATTCGACCATCGGCGCCTGGCCTTTCCACGACCATGTGCGCCATGTACAAGCGAACATCGACCGCGGCCTGTTCGGCGCCATCATCGTTCGCGACCCGCGCGCCGCACGCGTCGACCACGAAGTGCCGATGTTCTTTCACGCGATGGCGCAGGCAGCCGGGCATTGCAAGTTCGAAAGCGACCGGCTCGATCCCCCGACCGCCACCGTGCCCGGCGGCAAGTTCGACTTCACCTTCGCCGATGCCGGCGAGGTCTGCGACTACATCTGCCGCATCCATGGCACCAGCATGTCCGGCCGCGTGCGCGTCGTTGCCGGCGCGCCGCAGCCCGACCAGGACGTCCGCGTCGAAGACAACCGCTTCGTTCCGGCCGACCTGACCGTCACCCAAGGCACCAAGGTCGTCTGGACGAATCACGGCGCGAACGCACACATTGTCTTCGCCGGCGGCGGCGGCAAGACGACGTTCTGCCTGAACGGGCGCGTTCGTCGGCAACACACCGATCATCGAAGGCAACGCCGGCGAAACGATTCGCTGGTATCTGTTCAACCTCGACGTCGGCAGCATCTGGCACAACTTCCACCCGCATGCCTCGCGCTGGCAGCTGCCGTCTCCGCAAGGTGGGGCGAGCGACGTGCATGCGCTGAGCCCGGTCGAATCGTTCGTCGTCGACACCGTGGTGCCCTGCGCGCTGCGCCTGCCGTGCGAACTTGAAGACCTGCAACGCTGCCCACCGAAGGACGCCTGCCTGATCACGCTTTGCGGCGACTTCTTGTTCCAT